>NZ_JBSHKH010000016.1:0-89375 GCF_053643595.1 Streptomyces sp. NPDC055506
GAAACACTCATGCTGGTCCTCCGGAAAGCTCAGCGGTGACAGCTGGTCAGGCCCGGGCGCCAGGCGCAGGCGATGCCCGCGAAGCCCCCGTTGGCCACGACATCCACGGCGAGCGTGTCGCCGTCGCGCAGTACCTGACGCCTCTGGACGAGACCGCCGGTGCCGTCCTCGACCGTCTCGACCAGCCAGCGTCCGGGGCCGATGGTCAGCGGCACCTCGGCCCGGCGGGCGGCACCGGCGTACACCCCGCCCAGGAACCAGCGGTCGCCGCCGCGGCGGGCGAGCACGGCTTCCTGTCCGGGATGCCCGGCGAGCAGCCGGGTGTCGTCCCAGGCCGCGGGGACCTGGTCGAAGTACGCCCGGGCGAGCGGCCGGGCGTCGTACGACTCGGGGGTGCCGGCGAACATCTGCAGGCCCGACTCGTAGGCGACGGTGAGGCCGACCTCGGCGGCGTCGGAGTTGGGGCGCAGGCCGACGCGCTGGAAGGCGCCGGGGGTGAAGTCCATGGAGCCGATGACGTTGCGGGTGAAGGGCAGGGTGGTGAGGTGGGCGGCGGTGTTGGTGCGCTTCTCCTCGCCGGCGACACCCTCCAGGGTCATGACGTGCGGCCAGGTGCGCTGGATGCCCTTGGGGATCGTGGAGCCGTGGAAGTTGACCAGGAGGTGGTGGGCGGCGGTCTCCGGGAGGATCGCGTCGTACCACCGGAGCGTGGACTGTGCCTCCGAGTCCATGAAGTCGATCTTGACGCCCTTGACGCCCCAGCGTTCCAGGGTGGGCAGCCACCGGGCGCGTTCCTCGGCCGTGTCGAGGTCGCGCTGGTGGATCCAGACGATGATGCCGACGCCCTTGGCGCGCGCGTGGTCGACGAGTTCGGGCATCCAGCTGTTGGTCTGCCAGTCCGGGTCGGTGGTGTCCCACGCGTCGGCCTTGAAGTACCAGCCCGCGTCGACGGCCTCGTAGGGCCAGCCGCGTTCGGCGGCGTAGTCGACGTAGGCCTTCTGCGCGGCGAGGCTCTGCCCGGCCGGGCGGCCGCCGGCGAGCCAGGTCCACAGGGCGGTGCCGGGCTTGATCCAGGAGGTGTCGCCGGCCTTCGACGCGGGGGCGAGGTCGTCGGTGAAGGTGGAGCGGGTGACCGTGGACAGGTCGCCGGTGACCATGGCCCGCCAGGGGGTGGCGAGGGGGCCGTCGGTGCGGACCCGGTCGTCGGCGAGCTTGACGCGGTAGGCGCCGGTGCCCTGTTCGTGGGCGAGCCGGGCGCCGGAGTAGGCACCGGTGAGGTCGGACTCGGCGAGCAGGGTGTAGCCGCCGTCGGTCGCGAACAGCGCCTGGTCCGAGTACTCGCCGGTGGGGGCGGTGGCGGCCGTGTACCGGACGAACTGGCCCTCGTTGTCGGCCCGGTAGGTGCCCAGCCACGCGCTCGCGTCCGGCGGCAGGTGGAAGGCGGAGGTCTCGCCGAGCACGTCGCCGGACGCGGCGGGCAGGACGTACCGGTAGGCGACGCCGTCGGCGGAGGCCCGGACGAGGAGGTCGAGCCGGGCACCCTTCGGGGTGGCGAACGACAGTCGGGTCTCGTTCATGCGGACCCGGCGGTCCAGACGCTTGCCGGATTTCGTGCGGTACCGCTCGTCGATCGTCCGGCTCTTGCGCCGCAGGAAGCGGAGGTCCTGGGAGAGGTCGGCCTGTTCGGTGACGATGCCGACGGGCGACGGCTCGATGACCGTACGTCCGGCCCGGGTCACGGACAGGCTCAGTGTGCCGGTGCTGTCGTCCAGGGATATCCGTGCGCGGGGTGCGTGTGCGGAGGCGGACACCGCCCAGGTGTGCTCCTGCTTCTCGGCCCGGGCGGGGGCGGTCGTGAGGAGTGTGGCCGCCAGGCCGGTGCACAGCGCGGCGACCGCGGTTCTGATCGGAACAGCCATGGAACCCTCCGAGGTGTGTGGGCTTTACGGCAGTCCCCAGGCGGGGCCCGGTTCGCTGACGGTGACCGGCGCGATGACGAGGTCGGGGCGGGAGCCGGAGTGCACGAGCACCTCGCGGCCCTTGGGCAGGTCGATGGAGAGCACCCCGTCGCCCAGGTCGCGGGTGCGGGCGGGGCGGCCGTCGTCGAGGAGCACGGTGAGCCGGCCGCCGAGCCCGTGCTTCAGCTTGAGGGGCTCGCCCGCCAGGCTTTTGATCCGGATGAACCGGGTCCTGCCCGCCTTGCGGACGGCGCTGACCAGGAAGGCGCCCTGCGTGCGGAAGTCGTGCAGGGTGAGGTCCGCCCACGCCGTGGGGACGGCGGGGAAGACGCGGATCACGCCGCCCCAGCTCTGGCAGAACATGTCGTGCAGGGACTGCGAGGCGGACAGCGGTGTCTCGATGACCGGACCGGCCTCGGTGTAGTGGGTGTTGGCCTGGCAGGGGTAGCGGGTGGAGGTGTCGAAGAACTTCCGGAGATAGGTGATCGCGGTGTCGCCGTCGCCGGTCATCGCGTACATGGAGGCGGCGCCGGTGTAGCTGTAGCCGCGGTGGGCGCCGGTCAGCGCGTGCCAGTGCTCGATCGACCTGGTGATCAGTTCGCGGTTCTCGGGCTGGTCCCAGTTGACGAGGTACAGCGGGTACACCATCAGCAGGTGCGAGTAGTGGCGGTGGGACTGTGCGTACGGGGTGCCGGCGCCGATCATGAAGCCGTTGCCGTCGACCGGGTAGGGCGTGAGCTTGGCCAGCGCCTCGTGCCAGCGCGGGGCCGACGGGTCGTCGATGCCGAGGAGTTCGGCGGAGTCGATGAGGGTCTGGCAGGCCCAGCGGATCAGGGCCAGGTCGTAGGTGGTGTCCTGCGGCGGTACGACGGGGTACTCGGGCGAGAGCGTGCTGGGCAGATGGAGCTTGCCGTCGCTGCCAGGGGTGAGGAAGTGCAGGTAGTAGGCGACGGCCCGGCGGAGCAACGGGAAGACCGTGTCGCGCAGGAGGGCCTCGTCCATGGAGTGCCGGTAGGACAGCCACACGTTGTGCAGCGCCCAGGTGAGGTTGCCGACCTCGCTGCCGGAGCCGGGCCTGCCCACCGCGCGGTTGGCGAACATGTCGGAGCTGCGTCCGACGCCGGAGCTGTCGGCGCGGTAGGCGGCGGGCACGTTGGCGATGAGCTGTTCCTGGTTGCGGCGCAGGGTGGTGGCGAGCGCGTCGAGTTCCAGGTGGTTGGAGCCGTGGACGAGCCAGTACTCCAGCTGGATGTTGAGGTTCCACCAGACCGCGGGCCAGGGGGTGGGCTCCAGCCACGGCCCGCAGGTGGCCATGACGGGGCCGTCCGCGCGGCTGGCGGAGGCGGCCTTGTAGAGCTGGATCCAGTGGAAGCTCTGCAGCCGCTGGTCGGGGAACGAGACGAAGCTCTTCTTGTAGAAGGCGTGCCACCAGCGGCTGTGCCGTCGCCTGAGGGCACCGTACGAGGTCGCTCCCCGCAGGTTGCGGAGTGAGTCGGCCTCGGCGGCGGTGGTGGAGGGGGCGCTGTGCCCGACGCTGAGCAGCAGTTCGTCGCCGTCGCGCCGGTAGGCGGTGGCGGTCTGGCCGCCGGTGAGGGGCTGGAGGACCTGCTCGGTGCCGTCGGCGGCGGTCCGGGTGGTCCAGGGCGGGTTGGGGGTGTAGTCGGCGGGCGGGGCCTCCTGGATCTTCCGGGGGCTGATGGCCTCCTCGGGGTGGAAGGTCCAGACGGTCCGCTCGCCGCCGGAGGCCCGTACCCGGACGGCGAGCACCTCTTCGTGGACGAGTGCGGAGAGGGTGAGGGTGCCGGCGGTAGTGGTGACGGTGCCGGTGAGTTCGGCGTTCCACAGGCTCAGCCGCCAGTCGACGGCGGTGATGGTGCCGACGGGGTCGAGCGTCAGGTGCCCCACCGGCAGCCGGCAGGTGCCCCAGCCGCTGCCGAACTCGGGGCGGTGGTCCTGGACCCGGCCGTGCTGGACGGTGAAGCGGACGCGGTTGGCGTCCGGCTCCCGGTAGATCATGCTGCCGAGCAGCCCGTCGCCGAGGAACGGGCCCTCGTACCAGCGGGTGGGCAGCCTGGTCCACAGCAGGTCCTGGCCGCGCAGGAACGTCGCCCAGGCACCGTCGGTGGTCATGGTGTCGCGGAGACTCCAGGGGCGTCCGGCACCCCCGTCGGCGGCGGACGGCAGCGTCTGTCCGGACTCCTCCGCGTGGGCTGTTCCGGGCAGGGCGGCTGCTGCCGCGCCGGAGAGGGCGGTGCCGAGTACGGCTCTGCGGGCCACCTTTGAATGGTGCTCCGGCTGTGAGGTCATGCGTCCTCCAGAGCTGACGGCTCATCAATACATCGGGTGTATCGCGGAACCTAGCAGCACTCGTGCACCTGTCAATGACCTCAGTAGCGCGACTCATCCGATGTATCGGGCCCCGACCTGGGCCGCGCCCAAGTGTTGCAGGTCGCGCTCTTCCACCGGGTGCGTGAGTTCTTCGCGACGTACGACGTCCTGCTGCTGCCGGTCAGCCAGGTCGCGCCCTTCGACGTCGGCCTCCCCTACCCCGCCTCCGTGGACGGCACCGGCATGGACGACGCGGGTGGGGGAACGGCGGCCGGGGGTCGTGGCCGCGGGCACCGCGGAGGGCGGTCGGTCATGAGCCCCCGTCAGTCGAGCGGGACGCCCGTGTGGTGCTCCAGGGTTTCGATGAGGCGGGCCTGGAACTCCTCGTCCCGCGCGGCGGGGTGCGGTGTCTGTACCCGCCGGTGGTGCCAGTAGCCGCCGGTGCTCGGGGTCACGTCGGGGTGCGTGGCGAGCCAGACCTGGGTCTGATGCCCGGCGGTCAGGTCGTCCGGTGCGTGGCGACCGCCCATGCGGGTGGGGACCCACCCCGGGTCGACCGCGTGGCTGGACGTTCCCTCCCAGCGGGACGCGAAGGCGAGCGCGAGGGCGGTCACCCACAGCTTGGTGTCGTCGTAGGAAGCCGTGCCGGTGGTCAGCCGTCGCAGGTCGATGGAGCCGGTCCGGTGCATGGAGCTGCTGAGGTAGACGAGCCTGCCCGGCTTCTCCATCAGGGCCGTCAGCAGGTAGGGCGCGACGGTGTTGACGGTGACGTCCTCCGGGCGGTTCATGACGCCGGCGTTGTGGATGACGGCGTCGAAACGGCCGAACCCGGAGGCCTGCCGGGCGACCTCGCGGATCTCCTCCGGCTCGGCGAGGTCCCCGGTGACGGCGCCCTTCCACCGGGCCGTGTCCCCCACTTCGGTGAGACGGGCCGGGCTGCGGACGTGGATCACCACCTCGTGCCCGTCGTCGGCCAGCGCGTCGGCCGTGTCGCGCCCGAGTCCGTCGGCCGCGCCGGTCACGAGGACCAGTGCCATGTCGGTCAACTCCCTTTCCTGTACGGGCCGATCCGGTCCGGAGATCAGCCGCTCTCGTCGGGGGCCACAGCGGCGGGACCCCCGGGGCCGGCGCGGAGCATGGCCTTGTAGAGGGCGTCGTGCTCGGGCGAGTCGGGCAGCGGCCCGCGCGCGGGGGCCTCCAGGGACTGGATCAGCAGGGCGACGACACGGCGCCAGGCGTCGGGCGCCGCCTCGCCGGTGGCGTTGACGACACCGGCGTTGGCCATGTGGATCAGCACCAGGTCCGAGGGGTCGAAGTCCGCGCGCAGCCGCCCGGCGGCCTTGGCACGGCCGATGAGCTCGACCATGGACGCGTACGCCTCGTCGCGGCGCCGTTCCAGCGCCTTGGCAGTGGGGAAGGTCATGGTCAGGACGTCGGCGAAGCCGAAGTCGGCGGCCTGCATCGCGCAGGCCTTCTCGATGTAGCCGACGAACCCGTTCCAGGGGTCGGGGTCCTCCAGAGCGACCGCGACCGCTTCGGCATAGGCGTCCATGCGGTCGGAGAAGACGGCGGCGACCAGCTCCTCCTTCGTCGGGAAGCGCCGGAACATCGTGGCGATCCCCACCCCCGCCTCACGGGCCACGGACGCCATGGACGCGTTCAGGCCGTCACGCGCGAACATCAGGCGCGCGGCGGCGATGATCCGCTCCCGGTTGCGCTCGGCGTCGCTGCGCAGCGGCTGCGCGGCGGGGCCATCGGATTGCTGGTCGCGGCGGGTCATACCGGCCAGTCTAGCTACCGGTATGGCCTATCCAGTTGTAGGTACGCAGCACGGCTGCCTCTCCCACCAGGTCGCGCTCGATGCGCGCGCTCCGCGCCATCCGATACCGCTCGGCCGTGCGGGCCCCTTGACGGCCAACTCCAGTCGATCATCGCCGTCTGCCTCGGAGCCCTGACCGGAACCCTCGCCCCCTCGGCCGGCGAGCAGATGAAGATCCTCGGGGAGGTGTTCCTGAACCTGGTGCAGGTCGTGGTCCTGCCGCTGGTCTTCCCGCTCATCGTGCTGGGCATCGCCCGCATGGAGTCGGTCAAGAAGGTCGGCCGGATCGCCGGCAAGGCCATCCTCTACTTTGAGATCGTCACGACTGTCATCCTGCTGATCGCGATCGGCGAGAAGTCCGAGCCCTTCGCCAACGTCCTGGAGCCCGTCGCCTCGGTGATGTTCAAGGTCGTCGGCTACGTCATCCGCATCGCGCCGCTGGGCGTCCTCGGCTTCATCTCCTACGACGTCACCCACTACGGCTTCGGCAACCTGCGCGGCCTGATGGGCTTCATCGCCGTCGTCTACGCGGGCCTGGCGATCGACGTCGGCGTGCTCTTCCCGCTGATCGCCGCGGCTTACCGCATCCGCTACATCCCGCTGATGAAGTCGATCGCCGGGCTGGCCGGGATCGCCGTCGTCACCCGCAGTTCCGGGTCGGTGCCGGCCCCGCTGATGGGCCAGCTGGAGGCGTTCGGCCTCATCCGGTCGACGACCTCGTTCGTCGTCCCCCTCGGGTACTCCTTCAACACCGACGGCTCGGTCCTCTACCAGGCCGCCGCCCTGGTCTTCCTCGCCAACGCCTACGGCGCAGACACCTCGCTGCCGGCCCTGCTCCTCATGGTCGGCGTGCTGGTGGTCCTCTCCAAGGGCATGGCCGGTGTCGCCTCCGCCTCCATCGTCGTGCTCATCGCAGCCGGCAACTCCATCGGACTGCCCGCCGAAGGCATCGCGAGGCGAAGCGCGGTACCGACGACCTCCCGCACACTCCGGCCGAGACCGAGGCCACGGCCCTCCAGAAGAAACCCGTCCAGTGACCACCTCTTCCTCGGAGATCATCGGCATCCTCGGCCGCGCCCGCCTGGCAGCGCGGCTGCCGCCGTGGATGCTCAGCCTCCTGGATCAGCGGATGGTCGTGCCGTCGGGCCGGTCGAGCAGGCCGAGTTCGTCCTGGGTCGGCAGGCCTTCCCAGTCGCCCCGGGTGGCGACGGCGAAGGCCGCAGTGGTGACGGCCCGGTGCAGACGGGCGGGGAGGTCCGCGCCGTCGAGGAGTCCGGAGAGGTATCCGGCCACGAAGGCGTCGCCCGCGCCGACCAGATCGACGGCGTCGACCCGGCGAGCGGCGCGGTCGGTCGCCCCTTCGGCGGTGAAGCCGGTCGCGCCGCGTGCGCCGCGTTTGACGACCACCTCGCCGACGCCCGCGGACAGGAGGCTGCGCACGGCCTCCGACTCGGCCGCGGCGGGCCGTTCCAGCACCAGCGGCAGCTCGTCCTCGGAGGCTATGAGCAGGTCGGTGTGGGCCAGCAGCGGCCTGAGGGCGGCGCGGGCCCGGTCGTGGGACCACAGCCGGGAGCGGTAGTTGACGTCGAGGCAGACGGTGATGCCGGCGGCCCGGGCGGCCGCGGCGGCGGCCCGGACCGCCTCGGCCGCCGACGGGCCGAGCGCCGGGGTGATGCCGGTCAGATGCAGGACCCGGGATCCAGCGGTCAGGGCGGGCAGGACATCGGCCGGTGAGACGGCCGAACCCGCTGAACCGGCGCGGTAGTAGCTGACCCGTGTGAGCGTGCCCAGGCGGGGTTCGGTCAGCAGCAGTCCGGTGGGCCGGCCGCTGTCGTCGACGGACGCGTGGCCGGTGTCGATGCCCTCGGCGCGGAGCGTACGCAGCACCAGTGCGCCGAGTTCGTCCGCACCGACCCGGCCGGCCCAGCGCACCCGGTGGCCGAGCCGGGCGAGGCCGATGGCGACGTTCGATTCGGCTCCCGCCACGGACAGTCCGAGGCTGCCGCCCAGCCGCAGCGCGCCCTGGGCCCGCAGCGCCGCCATGGTCTCGCCGAAGGTCACCACGTCCGGTGCGGCCGCTGCCGTCACGGCGCCTCCTCCGCGACCACCTTGCGGAACTCGGCCGCGCGGGCACGGAGTTGTCCGATGTCGCCGCCGTCGGCCGCGTCCCCGACGAGCGGTGAGCCGACGCCGACGGCGAGGGCGCCCCGGTCCAGGTAGGCACGGGCGGCCGACGCGTCCACTCCCCCGACCGGGACGATGGGCACCTCGGGGAACGGGTCGCGCAGGGCCCGCAGATGGCCCGGTCCGCCGAGGGAGGCGGGGAAGAGCTTGATCGCGTCGGCTCCCCGTGCGAGGGCGGCCTCGATCTCGCTCGGGGTCAGGGCGCCCATCAGCACGGGTACGCCGTACGCAGCCAGACCGTCGACCAGTGCCGGGGTGACGAGGTAGGAGGCACCGGCGTCGACGGCGCGGGCGGCGTCCGCGGCCGAGCGCACGGTGCCCGCGCCGAGCAGGGCGTCGGGGCCCAGATCGGTTCGCGCCTGCCGGATCACGGTCAGGGCGTCGGCGGTGGTCAGCGAGACCTCGACGGCGGCGACGCCTTCCTCGGCGAGGGTGCGTACGGTGCGCAGGGCCGCGGCGGGATCCTTGCCGCGGACGATCGCCAGCAGGCGGTGGGCTCGGAGCGATTCCACCAGGTTCATGAAAGCGGGCTCTCCTTGTGCGTGGGGTGCGTGCGGCGCGACGGACTCGACGGTGTCACCACTCGGTGAACGCCCCGTCGGCGCCCCGCCATACGGGGTTGCGCCAGCGGTGCCCGGTCTCGGCGGCGCGGCGTACGGCCTTCTCGTCGATCTCGACACCGAGACCCGGGCGGGTTCCGCGGACGGCGTAGCCGCTCTCGAAGCGGAACGGCTCGGGGTCCATCACGTACTCCAGCAGGTCGCACTGCTGGTTGTAGTGGATGCCCATGCTCTGTTCCTGGATCAGGAAGTTCGGCACGGAGAAGGCGATCTGCAGGCTGGCGGCCAGGGCGATCGGGCCGAGGGGGCAGTGGGGCGCCATGGCGACGTCGTGCGTCTCGGCCATGGCCGCGATGCGGCGGACCTCGGAGATGCCTCCGGCGTGCGACAGGTCGGGCTGGGCGACGGCGATGCCGCTGGCCATTACCTCGCGGAAGTCCCAGCGGGAGTAGAGGCGTTCGCCGGTCGCGAGCGGGATGTTCGTCGACTCGACCAGGCTGCGCAGGTGACCCGAGTGTTCGGGCAGGACGGGTTCCTCGACGAAGAGGGGGTGCAGTGGTTCGAGGAGGGGCAGCAGGCGGCGCGACATGGCGGTGGAGACTCGGCCGTGGAAGTCGACGGCGATGTCCCGCTCGTCGCCGAGCACCTCGCGGACGGCCGCGACGCGTTCGACGACCTCGGCGGTGCGTGCCGGGGTGTCGATCGGGGCGAGTTCGGCCGAGGCGTTCATCTTCACGGCGGTGAAGCCCGCCTTGATCTGCTCCTCGGCGAGTTCCGCCACATCGCTCGGCCGGTCGCCGCCGATCCAGGCGTACATCCGGACGCGGTCCCGGACCGGGCCGCCGAGGAGACGGTGTACGGGTGCCCCGTAGGTCTTGCCGGCGATGTCCCACAGTGCCTGGTCGATTCCGGCGACGGCGCTGGAGAGGATCGGGCCGCCGCGGTAGAAGCCGCCTTTGGTGAGGACCTGCCAGTGGTCCTCGATGCGCAGCGGGTCGCGGCCGACCAGGTAGTCGGCCAGTTCGTGGACGGCGGCGCGCACGGTGTCGGCGCGGCCCTCGACCACGGGCTCGCCCCAGCCGGTGATGCCCTCGTCGGTGGCGATGCGCAGGAACAGCCAGCGCGGGGCCACCGGGAACGTCTCAAGTCCGGTTATCTTCAACGAGTTTCCTTAGACGGCGTGTCGTTCGCGAGGTCGTCGCGGTCTTCACCGGCCCGTACCGCCGCCAGGTCGTCGGAGGCCTGGGCCAGGAGGGACGCGACGGCGGCCACGGCGGCGTCCGGGTCGCCCGCTTCGACCGCGTCCAGCAGTTCCTGGTGCACGGGTATGGAGTCGGAGAAGTGCCGGGCGCCGTGCACGATCCGGTCGCGGACGCGCAGACCGGCCTCGATGACGACCTCCATGCGGCTCAGCAGTTCGTTGTGGGCGGCGTCCAGCAGGGCGCGGTGGAAGGCCAGGTCCGCCTCGACCATGGCCTCCGCGTCCGTCCCCGCCGCGGCCATCGCCTCGATCGCCTGTCGCATCGCGTCCAGGTCGGACGGTGTGCGGCGGGTCGCGGCGAGCCGGGCCCCGGCAGGCTCGACTATCGCGCGCACCTCGGCGAGGTCCTCCAGGAAGCCGTCGGTCGGGGCACTGCTGCCCTGCCAGCGCAGCAGGTCGCTGTCGAGCAGGTTCCAGTCGGCCCGGGGCCGGATGGTCGTACCGCGCTTCTGCTTCGACTCGAGCAGGCCCTTGGACGCCAGCACGCGCATCGCCTCGCGGACCACGGTCTTGCTGACGCCGAGCTCCGTCTCGAACCTGACCGGGTCCACCACGGAGCCCGGGGGGTAGTCGCCGCGGATGATGCGCCGGCCAAGCTCCTCCACGGCCTGGCCGTGCAGCCCCTTACCGGGATGGGTCACCACGTTCTCCGTTTCCGCTCCGGTCCTGGTCGCTGATGGCGCACACGGTGGGCGCCGCTCACGAGGACTCCTTCATGACGCTCCATCCTCCATCGACCACGAGGCTCGCACCGGTCACATAGGAGGCGTCGGGCGACGCCAGGAAGGCGACCGCGGCGGCCACCTCCTCCGGCCGCCCGAACCGCTTGGCCGCCGTGGCCGCCACGCTGCGCGCCCGGTCGGGCTCCGGGATCCCCTCCCAGGCGGAGGTGAGGATGGGGCCGGGCAGCACGGTGTTGACCCGGATCTCCGGCCCGTACTCGACCGCCAGTTGACGCCCCAGCGAGCACAGGGCGCCCTTCGCCGCGGCGTAGGCGGCGTGGCCGGGCAGGCCGATGACCGCGTGTACCGAGGAGGTGAGGACGACCGACCCCGAGGACTCCCGCAACAGCGCCGCGAAGGTCTTCATCCCCCGCCAGGCCGGTTTGAGCAGCACCGCCATCTGGCCGTCCCACTCGGCCTCGCTCAGTTCGTGCGCCGGCTTGTTCAACTGGGCGTAGGCGTTGCTGTGCAGCACGTCGAGGCGTTCGTGGCGCTCCCGGACATGGCGGCCCAGGTGCTCCCAGTCGGCGCCCGAGGTCACATCGCAGCGCAGGTACTCCGCGCGTCCCCCGCCGGCCTCGATGTCCGCCACGACCGTCTTGCCGGCGGTGTCGTCCACGTCCGTGACGACGACCGTCGCGCCCTCGGCCGCGAGTCTGCGCGCCGTGGCCGCGCCGATCCCGTGCGCCGCGCCGGTGATCACCGCCACGCGCCCCGCCATCCTGTGGCATTCCGTCATCGTGCGCCTCTCCCCTCCGCCGCCCGCACCCATGTGGCCTACGTTCATCCTAGCTGTTTCAATTAATAATGAATATATCTTGACGGGGTGGTGAGGGCGCTCTGAGACTGACCGCCATGCGACAGCCAGACTCAGTACCGACCGACGCCCGGCGGCACCTGCGCCCGGCCGGAATCGCCTTCGGCGGCGACTACAACCCCGAGCAGTGGCCCGAGAAGGTGTGGGCCGAGGACATGGCGCTGATGAAGGAAGCCGGCGTCTCCCTGGTGACGGCCGGGATCTTCTCCTGGGCCAAGGTGGAGCCGAGGCCCGGTGAGTACGACTTCGACTGGTTCGACCGGGTGATGGACAACCTCGCCGGCGCGGGCGTGGCCGTCTGCCTGGCCACCATGACGGCGTCCCCGCCGCCGTGGCTGTCCCGGCTGCACCCCGGGATCCTCCCCGAGACCGCCGACGGCCGGCCCCTGTGGCCCGGCGGACGCCAGCACTACTGTCCCTCCAGCCGCGTCTACCGCGAGTACGCCGCAAACCTGGTCGAGCGGCTGGCCACCCGGTACGCCGACCACCCCGCGCTGGAGCTGTGGCACATCGGCAACGAGTACGGCTGCCACACCCCGATGTGCTGGTGCGACGAATCGGCGGCCGACTTCCGGCGCTGGCTGTCCGAACGGTACGGCGACGTCGAGGCGCTCAACGACGCCTGGTCGACGGCCTTCTGGGCGCAGCGCTACGACAGCTTCGACGAGGTGCTGCCCCCGCGTCTCGCGCCGACCTTCCCCAACCCCGCCCAGCAGCTGGACTTCGCCCGGTTCTCCGACGACGCGCTGCTGCGGTGCTATCTGGCGGAGAAGGACGTCCTGCGGCGGATCACCCCGGACGTGCCCGTCACGACGAACTTCATCGGGGTGCACAAGCCCGTCGACGCCTTCCGCTGGGCCGCCCACGAGGACGTCGTCTCGGTCGACGTCTACCAGGACCCGCACGACGAGAACACGCATGTGTCGGCGGGTTTCATCTTCGACGTCACCCGGTCCGCCCGCTCCGGGCAGCCGTGGATGCTGCTGGAGCAGGCCCCGAGTGCCGTGAACTGGCGGGACCGCAACGGGCCCAAGCCGCCGGGGCGGATGCGGCTGTGGAGCTGGCAGGCGGTCGCCCAGGGCGCGGACGCGGTCCTGTACTTCCAGTGGCGGCAGTCCCGGGGCGGTGCCGAGAAGTACCACTCGGCGATGGTCCCGCACGGCGGCACCGACACCCGCACCTTCCGTGAAGTGAGCGAGCTGGGCCGCGAGTTGGCGTCCGTGCCGCGGATCGCCGGCACCCGGTCCACCGCCGATGCCGCCCTGGTGCTGGACTGGAACAGCTGGTGGGCGCTGGAGCTGGACTCGCACCCGTCCACCGCGCTGGACCAGACGGAGATCGCGCTCGCCCACTACCGGCCGCTGTTCGAGGCAGGCATCGCCTGTGATGTCGTACCTCCCGACCGGGACCTGTCCGGCTACCGCCTCGTCGTAGTGCCCAGCCTGTACCTGCTGAAGCAGCCGGACGCCGAGCGCCTCACGGAGTTCGTCCGCGGCGGCGGCCGGCTGCTGGTGTCGTTCTTCTCCGGCATCGTCGACGACTGCGACCGGGTGCACCTGGGCGGGTACCCCGCACCGCTGCGCGAGGTGCTGGGACTGCGCGTCGAGGAGTTCTGGCCGCTGGCGGAGCGGGAGACGGTCGACGTCCGGCACTCGGACGGCACCGTCAGCCGCGCCGACCTGTGGTCCGAGGCCGTCGTGCCCGAAGGGGCGCGGTCGGTCGCCTACTTCGACTCGGGGCCGCTGTCCGGGCAGCCGGCCGTCACCCGTCACTCCTTCGGCGAGGGAGAGGCCTGGTACGTCGCGACCCGGCTCGCACCGGAGGCCATGCGGGCGCTGATGGAGGAGGTGTGCCGGACGGCGTCCGTAAGGCCCGTGCTCCCGGGACTTCCCGAGCACGTTCAGGCGACCGTGCGTGAAGGCGACGGCGGACGGTTCGTCTTCCTGCTGAACCACGGCCCGGAAGAGGTGGAGATCACGCTCCCGGAGCCGATGACCGATGCCCTGGGTCAAGGGGCCGCTCCCGCCGACCGCCTCACGCTGCCGGCAGCCGGAGTGGCCGTACTGGTCGAGCCGTAGAGACAACCGAGCTCCGGACAGGGGACGTACATGAACAGCTCACCACTCTCGCGGAGGTCTGTGCTCGGATGGGGTGCCGGGGCACTCGCCGCGCTCCCGGCCCTCACCGCCTGCGGCCAGACCGTCGGAGCCGCCCGCACGACCCGGCAGGAACCCGCCCGGCCCGGCCGGCCGGTGAAGCTGGTCTTCTGGACGTGGGTGCCGATGCGGAAGACCGTCGACCTGTGGAACCGGACGCACCCCGGCATCCACGTCGAGTTGCAGAGCATCCCCGCCAACACCCAGGGCGGCTACCAGAAGATGCACTCCTCGCTGACCGCGGGCAACCCGCCGGACCTGGCGCAGGTCGAGTATCACGAGCTGCCCGGTTTCATGCTGGTCAACGGCCTGACGGACCTGAGCGCGTACGGTGCCGACGAGCTGCGCGACAGCTATGTGCCGTGGCAGTGGAACCAGGGTGTCTTCGGGGGGCGGGTCCGTACGATCCCGCAGGCCTCGGGCCCGATGGGGCTCTTCTACCGCAGGGACCTCTTCGAGAAGTGGGGCATCGGGACGCCCGGCACGTGGGCCGAGTTCGAGCGGGCCGCCCGCGTGGTCAGGGAACGCGGCAGCGGTGCCCGGCTGTGCACGTTCGCGCCCAACCAGCCCACCTGGTTCGCCGCGATGTGCTGGCAGCGGGGTGCGCGGTGGGTGCGCACCCAGGGCGACACCTGGGTCGTCGACATGGACGGCGGCCTGTCGCGCGAGGTCGCCGACTACTGGGAGAGGCTGGTCCGCGACGACCTCGTCTTCGTCGGACCCGACATGTCCAGCGCCTGGTACCGGCAGGTCCAGACCGGACAGATCGCCGCCTGGGTCGGGCCGCAGTGGGGCGACGCCCTGCTGCGCGGCAACGCGCCCGGCACCGAGGGGAAGTGGCGGGTCGCCCCGCTCCCCCAGTGGACGGCGGGCGACAACGCCTCCGCCAACTGGGGCGGATCCTCCACCGCCGTCCTCCAGGGCAGCCGCCACCCGCGCGAGGCGCTGCGGTTCGCGCACTGGCTCAACACCGACCCCCGGGCCGTCGATCTGAACATCTCGGTGGGCTACGGCTGGCCCGCCGCCACCGGCGTCTTTCGCGGATCGGCACTCGACAAGCCCGACCCGTTCTTCGGCGGACAGCGGTACAACGACGTGTTCACCGCGTCCGACCGGGCCATCGACACCTCCTGGAAGTGGTCCCCCACCACGGACGCCGACTTCTCCCGGCTCGGGGACGCCTTCGGCGCTGCCATGGCCTCGGACGGCACGCTCGCCTCGTCGCTCGCCGACGCGCAGCGCAGCTCCGTGGACAACCTGCGAGCCAAGGGCCTGAAGGCGAGGAGCGCGCGATGAGCACCGCGACCACCAGGACGCGGACGTCCGCGCCGGTCAGCCGTACGAAGGAGTCCGAACCGGGCGGCCGGCGGTCCGCGCGCCCGGACCGGGCGGCATGGGGCTTCGTCCTCCCCTTCGTCGCCCTCTTCCTGTTCTCCTTCGTCCTTCCGCTCGGCTACGCCGTCTACCAGAGCCTGCTCAAGCCGGTCCGCTCCGGCCCGCTGGGCCTCGGCCCGGCCGCCGTGGGCTTCGCCGGGCTGGACAACTACGCCCTCGCGTTGCAGCAGTCGGCGTTCCTGGAGAGCTTCGCGCGGGTGCTGCTCTTCGGCCTCGTGCAGATCCCGGTGATGCTGCTGCTGTCCACCGCGCTGGCGTTGGCACTCGACACCGTCTCCCACCGCTGGGCGGGCGTGCTGCGTGCCGCCTACTTTCTGCCGTACGGCGTGCCCGGTGTCATCGCCTCGATCCTGTGGGGGTTCCTCTACGTACCGGGCGTGAGCCCGATCGTCGACCTGCTCGGCAGGGTGGGCCTCGCGCCGGACTTCCTCGGCCACGACGGCGTGCTGTGGTCCATCGCCAACATCGTGATCTGGGAGTTCGCCGGCTACAACATGCTGGTGATCGTCGCCCAGCTGAAGGCGATCCCGCAGGAGCTCTACGAGGCCGCGCGCATCGACGGGGCCGGTGCCTGGCAGACGGCGATCCGGATCAAGCTGCCGCTGGCCCGGCCCGCCCTCGTCCTCACCGGTGTCTTCTCCATCATCGGCACGCTGCAGTTGTTCGCCGAGCCCCTGGTCATCAAGCCGCTGACGTCGACGGTCACCAGCTCGTACACACCGAATCTGAGCGCCTACAACGAGGCGTTCGCCAACAACAACATCTACCTCGCCGCGGCCGAGTCGGTGATCCTCGCCCTCGTCGCGAGCCTGCTGTCCTTCGGCTTCCTCAGCCTGGTGAACCGCGGGAAGGGAAGGGATGCACGGTGAGCGTGTCCACACCGCACGTCAAGAAGCCGGCGGCCTCGCGCATCCTGCTGGTCGCGCTGCTGTCCGTCGCGGCGCTCTACTTCCTACTGCCCGTCTACTGGCTGCTGGTGGCCTCCACCAAGAGCAGTGCCGGCCTCTTCGGCACCTTCGGGCTGTGGTTCTCCGATCCGCGGTGGCCGCAGAACATGGCGAACGTCTTCTCCTACGGCGACGGCATGTTCTGGAGCTGGACCGCGAACAGCCTGCTGTACGCCGGGGTCGGCGGTGCGCTGGCCACGCTGCTCGCGTGTGCCGCCGGCTACGCCCTCGCCGTCTACCGGTTCCGCGGCCGGGAGACGGTCTTCAAGGGCGTACTCGCCGGGGTGCTGCTCCCCAGCACGGCGCTCGCCCTGCCGATGTACCTGCTGTTCAGCAAGGTGGGCCTGGCCGACTCGTACTGGGCCGTGCTGATCCCCAGCATGGTCAGTCCGTTCGGGGTGTATCTGTGCCGCATCTACGCCGAGGCGGCGGTGCCCGCCGAGATGCTGGAGGCGGCGCGGGTCGACGGCGCCGGCGAGTGGCGGATCTTCGGCACGCTCGTCCTGCGCACGATGACCCCCGCGCTGGTGACCGTCTTCCTCTTCCAGTTCGTCGGCATCTGGAACAACTACTTCCTGCCGCTGGTGATGCTCTCCGACGACCGGAAGTACCCCATCACCCTGGGCCTGACGACCTGGCAGTCGGCGGCCGAGCGCGATCCCGACCTCTACCAGCTCACGGTGGGCGGCGCGTTCCTCTCGATCCTTCCGCTGGCCGCCGCGATGCTCGTCCTGCAGCGCTACTGGCGGTCCGGCCTGACCCAGGGCAGCGTCAAGGGCTGAGTTCACCCGGTCCGCGGGCCGGTCGCCTTCCGGAACGTCTCGTACACGAGCTTGGGCCGCTCCTCGCCGAAGGTGAGCAGGCCCATGACGGAGATGCCGTTGTACGCCTGGTTGTACCCGGCTCGCTGCTTGTAGTCCTTGAGGACCCAGTAGGTGAAACCGGCGACGAACTCGCTGCGTGCGACCACCTGTGTCCAGTGGGCGGTGAAGCCGGCCGCCTGCCATTCCTCCGTGCCCTCGGTGGTGCCGGGGCCGTGGTTGCCGGCCAGGGACCAGGTGCCGTTCTCGGTGATCAGGATCGGCTTGTCGGGATACTTCGCGTGCACCGCGTCCAGCGTGGGGCCCAGGTCGGCGTCCTTGCCGTAGAAGTAGCCGAAGTACTCGTTGAAGCCGATGACGTCGGCGAGGTCGAAGGCCGGGTCGTTGCTGGTGCTGGACGCCCAGGTCACGGGCCGGGCGGTGAGGTCGACCGCCTTCACGGCCGCCTTGAGGTCGGCGAGCCAGGCCCGGTAGACGGGAGCGCCGTCGGCGTCGATCTCCGACTCGTTCTGCAGTCCCCAGAGGATCACCGAGGGGTGGTTGTGCTGGTTCCACGCCATGGTCAGGGCCTGTGCCCGGGCGAGGCCGTAGCGTTCGGTCTGCAGTTTCTCCTGGGCGGTGTTGAGCCACATGGTGTCAATGTCGTCCATCACGAGCACGCCGTGCTCGTCGGCCCAGTCGTAGACGTAGGGGTGGCGGTTGTAGACGCAGTTGCGGATGAGGTCGGCGCCCAGTGCCGTGATGTGGCCCAGTTCCCGGTCGTAGTCGGCGGGCGTCATGGCCCTGCCGTGTGCGGCCGTCTCCTCGTGCCAGTTGAGGCCTTTGAGGAAGAGGGGCTTGCCGTTCAACCGCAACTTGGCGTCGGCGACGGCCAGTTCGCGAATGCCGTAGACGGTGGACAGGGTGTCCACCCGTGGGCCCGAAGGCCGCTTGGCGGTCAGGGTGGCGCGGGCGGTGAGGGTGTGCGGTGAGTCCGGGCTCCATCGTGGGGCGTGGGGGACGCGGACCGTCGCGCGTACGACGCCGGCCGATCGGGCGGCGATCCGGGCCGGGACCACGACGGGACGGCCGCCGCTCTCGCGACCGGGGTCCAGGGTGAGCCAGCCGTCGAAGGCGGACATCCCGTGGTTCTCGACGACCGCGCGCGCCTCGACACGCCCGTTCGCTCCGGCCACGAGCAGTTTGGCGATGGTGACCCGCGGAACCGCCTCGATCCAGGCCGAGCGGGTCAGCCCCGCGTAGGGCCAGTAGTCGACGGGCTTGTACGGGATCTCGTGGTCGTCGGTGACCGGCTGGGGCGGCGTGGCCGTGTAGTCGGTGTAGCTCGCCCGGCGGAAGACCCGTACGGCGATCGTCTGGCGCCTGCCCGGCCGGAGCGCCCCCGACACCGGAAGCGCGAAGGGCGAGTTGGCCCCTTCGTGCTTGCCGAGACGCACGCCGTCGAGCCAGACCTCGGCGCTGTAGCCGACGGCCAGGAAGGCGATGCGGACGTGGCGGTCACGCCAGGACCCGGGCACGTCGACGGCGGTGCGGTACCAGGCGTAGCCGTCGGTGAACGCCGTGCCCTTGCCGAAGGGGGCGGTCTCCGAGCCGAATCCGGGGGTGTCCAGCAGATCCCAGGCCGATGGCACGTCGATGAGGCCCCAGGCCCGGTCGTCGAGGTCCGAGGACTGCCAGCCTTCGCCGAGTCCCTGGTTGCCGGGGTCGAAGCGGAAGCGCCACCGCCGGTCCAGGGACAGGTAGTCGCGGGTCGGCTCTCGGGTGCGCCAGCCGTCGAAGGCGGGGAGCACGGCGCCGTATTGGAAGACGACGCCGGTATCGCCGACCTCGCGCACATGGGTGCCGGAGGGCTCGGTGGCCGGGTGGGTGTCGAGCACCGGGCCGCCGTCCGCGGCACGGGCCGTCTGCGGCCAGGCGGGCAGGGCGACCAGGCCGGCCGCGCCGAGTGCCGTGACGACGGTGCGGCGGGTGGGAAGGCCGTGGCTGGGTTGGGTCATGGCAGAAGCCTGGGGAGCCGCCCCAACCCTGTCAAGGATTATTCATAAATAATGAATTGAGCTGCCGCGACCTCTCATCGAGCCGGAAGCGCGGACACCCCCGAGCGGGTCGAGATGCGCGGGGAGCACGCTCGGTCGGCCTCCGGAGGGCTTCACCAGTGAGGCGCTGCCCTACTCGGCGTCGTCCTGGTGGTCGGCCCAGAGATAGCTCTCGGGGAGCAGGTCGGTGATACGGACGGTTCGGACGCGGTCGCCCTCGCCGACGATGACCTCGAGGGCGGGAAAGTAGTCGAGAAGGACCTGACGGCACCGGCCGCACGGAGGGACGACTCCCCGGTCGCGGTCGCCCACGGCGACGATCGTGTCCAGTTCATAGACCCCTTGTGCGGCTGCCGCGCCGATGAGGGTCAGCTCGGCGCAGGGGCCTCCGGTGAAGTGGTAGACGTTCACCGCCGTGACGATCCGCCCGTCCTGAGCGCGGGCCGCGGCCGCCATGGTGTGGTTGTCGCCCCGGCAGCGAGTGCGGGCGATGTCGGCCGCTGCCTTGATGAGTTCGTGGTCGACGTGGTGCGTCCGCGTGGTCGTCTTCTCCGCTTTCGTCATGTCACGAGTGTCGGTGATAGGCCTTGTTGGCGATGCGCCAGCCGCCGCCGTCGGCTCGGACCAGCAGGAAGAGGTCGGTGAAGAGGTCAGCGCCGTGCCGCAGCGTCATGGTGGCGGTCGCGACCGTGCCGTGGACGTCGACGGCGTCGATGCGACGGGAGCGGGTCGCTTCGTCCTGGGCCGGCCGGCCCGGGAAGAGAGCGCAGTACTCGTCCAGGCGCCAGGAGACGAACGCCCCGTCCCGACGTCCCTCGATGTGCGCGGTGGGCAGGAACGCCTCGCGGAAGTGGGCGGGGTCGCCGGTGGCGTGTCCGCGCATATAGGCGCGGAGCGGTTCGAGCACGACGTCCGCGACCGCGGGGACCGTGGCGGCGACGGCGATGTCGGCCTCGGGGTCGGCGGGAGGGTCGGCCAGGCCGGCCGCGCCGCGCAGCGGGGTGTTCGACGCGTCGGCCAGCAGGGCCATGTCCTTGGCCAGCGCACCGATGGTGAACTCGGCCGTGACAGCGGCCGATTCTCGGGCGAGGAAGGGTCTCTTGGCGGTCACGAGTCCGCCGAGCCGGCCGAGTTCGAGGACGTCCAGCACCTGGGCGCGGGGCAGGCCGAGGGCGTCGGCCTGCCGCAGCGAGTCGCGCAGCGCGAGGACGGCACCGGCGAGGCTGTTGTTGGCGATCAGCTTGAGCGCCGCGGCGGTGGAGGCGTCGTCCACGCGCCGCACGGTGCCCAGCGTCTCCAGAACCGGCCGGGCGCGGTCGACAGCGTCGTGGTCGCCGGCGGCGAGGAACCGCAGAGCGCCCGCGGCGGCGGCCGGCACGGATCCGAGCACGGGCGCATGCACGTAGGACGGGCCGAACCGCCGGGCCAGCTCGGACGCTTCGGCGGGTGCGACGGTGCTGGTGTTCAGCACGATCGTGTCCGTGCGCAGCACGTCACGGACCTCGTCGAGGACCTGCCGGCAGGCCGGGCCGTCGAACAGCGCCAGGAGCACGAGGCCGGCCTTCGCCACGGCCTCGTCCGGATCGGCGGTCGTCTCGACGGCGCCTGCCGTGCGCCCTGAGCGGCTCCAGCCGACGACGTGCCGGCCCTGGGCCGTCAGACGGGTCGCCATCGCGTTGCCCAGGCGCCCCAGACCGAGGACGGCGATCGTGTGTGGTGTGGTCATACGCGCCAGACTCGTGCACCGCGTCGACTGCGACAAGCGCGGACTTCGCAGCCCTGCCCTGCGGAACTCGCATACCCACTGGGCATACTGGCGCGATGGAACTGACGGTGTGGCGAACGTTCGTGACCGTGTGCCGTCTGGGGTCGCTGTCGGCGGCGGCCGCCGAGCTCCATCACACGCAGTCGGCCGTCTCCCGGCAGATCGCAGGTCTGGAGCGGGAGCTCGGCGTGCCCCTGATGGAGCGCCATGCGCGCGGCGTCCGGCCGACACCCGCCGGCGAGGTGTTCCGGCGCCACGCCCAGACCACGCTGAACGAGGCCGACCGCGCCGTTCGCGCCGCGCGCGACGCCCATGAGGGGGCGTTCAACCGGCCGCTGGCCGTCGGCGCGACGCCCTCCCTGGCCACGGGGATCGTGCCCGAAGCCATCCGGGCGTTGTTGCGGCAGACCGAATCCGTTCGGTGGAGTCTCCTCCCCGCCCTGAGCCCGGAGCTGCACCACCGCGTGCTCGACGGCGATCTCGACGTAGCCGTCGTCACCGACGCCCCGCCCGGACTGCCCCAGGATCCGCGGGTCGAACGACGGTTCCTCGGGCTGGACGACATGGTCGTCGCGCTGCCCGTCGACCATCCGCGGGCCGGGCGGGGCCCGGTGCACATCCACGCCCTGGCCGACCAGACCTGGGCCGAGGACAACGACGGCTCGGCGGCGCTGCTGCGCCAGCACGCCGCCCGCGCCGGAGTCAGCGCCCGCATCGACCTCGTCGCGGCCGATCTGCCCGGCAAGCTGGCCCTGGTCGCGACCGGTCACGCCATCGCGCTCATACCCGGCGTGCTGACACGCGCCCTGCGGACCGACGTCACCACCGTGGACCTCGTCGACCCCCCGGCCCGCGGCATCTACACGATCACCCCGCGCCGCGACCCGCACCCCGCCGCAACGCCCCTGCTCGACCACCTCGCCACGGCGTTCGCGTCGATCCGCCCTGCGGCGGCCCGCGCCACGCCGGTCAGCGGTCCCGTGCGGGAAGGCGGTCCAGGCCGGTCTCGAGCATGATGCGATCGACGGTCTCGTGCAGGGCGCTGCCGGCGCCGATGACGGTCTCGATCCGGCCCGGCAGCAGATCGAGCGGCCGGTGCCAGTCGCGCAGTTGTGCCTCACTGACCTCGTCGGCGATCGGTTTGGTGGCGTGCCGGGCGAGGGTTACGGCGAACGGTACGTCCAGGTAGTAGCCGCGGGTCGGGCCCCGGTGGTCGGCGCGCAGCCGGGCGAGCATGTCGCCGTAGCGGTCGGCGTAGAGGATGCCCTCGACCACGACATGGAATCCGGCGTCCAGCGCGTAACGGGCCGTCAGGTCGATCAGGCCGATGTTCGCGGCACCGGGCCGGTCGCGCTCGCGCAGGACGATGCGGCGGAGGTTGTCCTGGCCGACCAGGGCCAGGCCACGGCCGAACCTCTCGCGGAGCGCGGCCGCGACGGACGACTTGCCCGAGGCGCTGTTGCCGCGCAGGACGACCAGCCGGGTTTCTTCGCTGCCCACCATCACGGCGGTCAGGTTACCGAGTGCCCTCGCGACACACTGAGCAGTGAGGATCCAGGCAAGCCGTCCAGAAGATCCGTCATCGCCGACAGCCCCGAGGCCTGCCTCGGGGCTGTCGCCCTAGGTGCGCGCGCTGCTGAGCACCGTCCCGGTCGCCTGGGACGAGACACCCTTCCTGGCCGCCGACTCCGGCAGCCATGTCGTCGTCGCCCGCCGCAAGGGCCGCACCCGGTACCTCGCGGGCGTCAACGGCAGGACCCTCACCATCTCCCCCGGCCTCGACTCCTCCGCGCCCGGCTGCACGCCGCCCACCGGCCGGGCGCAGCGGTCCGCCGTCATCCGACGACGCCTGCCCGAGTCGCCGATTCGGGCAGGCCCTCCGAGCGTCGCGGGGAGTCCTGACGCCGGGTCACGTCGCTGATCCCGACGCCAGCAGGCGCCTACTGGTGGTCGGCCGCCTTCTTCGCCGCCGGCCTGGTCATCAGCGTCGTCCTCTACCGGCGCGACGTACCGGCCACCGACCCTGACGCGGCGCCCGTGGTGCACATGTGAGGCCCGGCCGGCGTTGCGTTCCGGCACCGGCCTCCCATGCGGCCCGCCGGATGGTCGGCGGGCCTGATCCTCGCGGCGGGCCGGTCACCGACCCGAAGTGCTTCCCGGAGGACGCGGACGCCTATGTACTGGACCCGTCAGGAAACTGACAGCCGAGCCGGAAGGTGCTGCAGGTGAATGAGCGCTCTCTGATTCTCAACGAGCTCGCCCAGGGCTTGCGCCCGCCGGCCGAGGGGCTCGCATGGTTCGAGGGGCTGGCCGACGCGGAACAGTCCGCTGTGCTGCGGGAACTGCACCAGTTCTGCGTCCAGGCACGTGCTACCGGCGAGGACGCAGTGGAGGGCATCCGGCGGTCCGGGCTCAGGCCGACCCACACCCCGTCGATGCTGGTCACACGGGGACGAATCGACGAGCAGTTGGGAAAGGTCGCCGGCTTGACGCCGCTGCACGAGCGAGTCAGGGCGTTTCGTCTGCTGCTCCAGGTCTTGGGACTCGCAGACGCGCGGCGGCGAGAGCGGGCCTGTGCCGACGGGTGCTGTCACGAATGGCACCAGTTGGGACGCGGCCGCGAGTGAGGTTCCCGCCCGGGGCCGGGCGGCACGAGATCAGGAGCCGTAGTAGGGGTTCGCGGCGATGTACCCGGTCTCGCACTCCTCCGGTGTTCCGGGTGCGCTGCGGCACAGGGTCATGGTGAGGCTTCTGATGCCGGTCGGGTCGGAGGCGGCGATGTCCTGGAAGTCGGCGGTCGTGTCGCAGCCGTCGGTGTTGTGGTAGTCGCTCAGCGGACGGGCGGCGCCGGATCCGGTCTGGACGGTGAGGGTCGCGCGGACAGGACGGTCGTCGCAGGTCTGGTCGGCGACGGCCAGGGCGCCGTTGTGGAAGGAGTTCCGGTCGACCCAGGTCAGCTGGATGCGGGCCCGGTCTCCCCAGCTGGTCGTGATGTCGCCACTGGTGGTCTCCGCCCAGCCCTGGCCGGCGGTACCCAGCGTGAGCGCGGTCGTGGCGGCGACGACGAAACCTGCACGGCGCATGTAGATGCCTCCTCCGGCGAAGCGGCCGGCTGTTCTGCCGCATATGTCGTGTCAATTCTCGACCGCTCCCGGCACTCACTCTCGCGAAGGGCCGCCAAACGCGTGAGCAGCGGGACGAGGGCCAGCCGCGCCACCGGCCGGCCTTCGACCGTGCCGTCCGTCGTCATCAGCAGGCCACGCACGCGCTCGCCCCCCGGGAGGCCCCGAGGGTCCCGTCGGCGTGCCGGCCAGGGACGCTACGACGCCGCTCGCCGGAGCTTCGGCTCCGTGTGGCCGTCTGGGTGGGACAGGCCGAGGTGGTCGCGGAGTGTGGTGCCGGTGTAGTCGTGGCGGAAGACACCGCGTTCCTGGAGCAGCGGGACGACGGTGTCGGCGAACTCGTCCAGGCCGCCCGGGGTGATGTGCGGGACCAGGATGAAGCCGTCGGCGGCGTCCGCCTGGACGAAGTCGTTGATGGTCTCGGCGACGGTGGCCGGGGAGCCGATGAACGACTGGCGGCCGGTGGTCTCGATGACCAGCTCGCGGATCGACAGGTTCTCCGCCGCGGCGCGCTCACGCCATTGCCTGGCGACGGCGATCGGGTCGCGGAACATACGGACACTGGCCCGGCCGCGGGCGATGGTGTGCTCGCCGGGGTCCGGGTCGATGTCGGGCAGCGGGCCGTCCGGGTCGTAGCCGGAGAGGTCCCGGTTCCAGACGTGTTCGAGGTACTTGATGGCGGTCTGCCCGCTGACCTGCAGGCGTCGCACCTCGTGGGCGAGGTCCCGCGCCTCGGCGTCGGTGTCGCCGAGTACGAAGGTCGCCGCGGGGAGGATCAGCAGCTGGTCGTGGGTTCGGCCGTGGCGGGCCAGCCGTCCCTTGACGTCGGTGTAGAACTCCCGCCCGGCCTCCAGGGTGCTGTGCCGGCTGAAGATGGCGTCGGCGCTCGACGCGGCGAACTCACGGCCTTCGTCGGAGTCGCCCGCCTGGAAGATCACCGGGCGGCCCTGCGGGCTGCGCGGCACGTTGAACCGGCCCGCGATGTCGAAGTGCTGTCCGCGGTGGACGAAGGCTCCGGCCTGCGCGTCCTTCAGGAAGATGCCGGATTCCCGGTCGGCGACGATCTCGTCACCGTGCCAGGAGTCGAACAGCTCGGTGGCGGTGGCCAGGAACTCCTTGGCCCTGGAGTAGCGCTCCTCCTGGGGGAGGAAGCCGCCGCGCCGGAAGTTCTCGCCGGTGAAGGCGTCCCAGGAGGTGACGACGTTCCAGGCGGCGCGTCCGGCCGACAGGTGGTCCAGGCTGGCGAACTGCCGGGCCACCTCGTAGGGCTCGTTGAAGGTGGAGTTGATGGTGCCGGTGAGGCCGATGTGCTCGGTGACGGCTGCGAGAGCGGTCAGGACGGTGAAGGTGTCGGGGCGCCCCACCACGTCCAAGTCGTAGATCCGGCCGCCCTGTTCGCGCAGTCGCAGCCCTTCGGCGAGGAACAGGAAGTCGAACTTGGCGCGTTCGGCGGTCCGTGCGAAGTGGGCGAACGAGCTGAAGTCGATGTGGCTGCCCGCCCGTGGGTCACTCCATACGGTGGTGTTGTTGACGCCGGGGAAATGGGCCGCGAGATGGATCTGCTTCACGCGCTCGCCCCTGGTCGGTTCGCTCATGGTCGTAGGACTCCTCCGGCTTCAGGCGGTGGCGTAGCGGTTGGCGGGGCGGGCGAGCCCGAGCAGCCCGCGCAGGGTGTCCGCCTCGTAGGCGTGCCGGAAGGCGCCTCGGCGTTGCAGTTCCGGTACCAGGCCGCGGGTGATCCGCTCGAGGTCGTGGCCGATCACTCCGGGGCGCAGCCGGAAGCCGCTCAGGCCGGCCCGGCGGCGCTCCAGCAGCAGGTCCGCCAACTGCCCGGGCGTGCCGGTGAAGATCTCGGCGTCGCTGGTGTAGGGGTAGCCGGCCAGGCCGTCCAGACGGGCCTTGCGATCCGCCGCCGTCGTGTGGTCGTCGTCCAGGAACACGACCAGGTCACCGAAGACATGGAGCGGCTCCCGCTCCCGGCCTGCCTCGGCCCGGGCGGCACGGATCTCGGCGACGACGGCCCGGGCCTGGTCGGTGTCGTGCGGGGTGACGTAGCCGATGTCCGCCGAACGGCCGACCAGTCGATAGGGCACGCTCTGGTGCGCGAGCGCGCTGACGACGGGCTGTCCCTGCGGCGGCCGGGGTGTGATCGAGGGTCCCTTGACGCTGAAGTGCCTGCCCTCGAAGTCGATGTAGTGCAGCTTGTCGCGGTCGATGAAGCGGCCGGTGGCGACATCGCGGATCTCCGCGTCGTCCTCCCAGCTGTCCCACAGGCGGCGTACCACCTCGATGTGGTCGGCGGCCTCCTCGAACAGCTCGGTGATCAGGTCCCGGCCGGCCGGGGTGTCCCGGTCCTCGGCGCGCAGGGACGGGAAGGTGCGGCGGCCGAAGTGCGCGGCCTCGTTCTGCCGCGCCGACACCTGGACGCGCAGGCCCGCGCGGCCGGTGCTGACATAGTCCAGGGTGGCGATCGCCTTGGAGATGTGGAACGGCTCGGTGTGGGTGGCGACCACGGTCGGCACCAGCCCTATGCGCCGGGTCAGCGGTGCGACCCGGGCGGCGATCAGTACCGCGTCCAGCCGGCCCCGCACCTGGTCGGTGCGCTCGTCCGGCTCTGTGGGGTGCGAGGACTGCGGCCCGAGCGCGTCCTCGAAGGTCACGAAGTCGAGCAGGCCGTGTTCGGCCTCCGTCACGAGGCCGGCCCAGTAGCCGGCGGTGAACACGTCCTGGGGCCGGGCGCCCGGCTCACGCCATGACGCCGGGTGCCAGCCCGTACCGTCCAGCGCGACGGCAAGGTGCAGAGGGGGAGGTGCGGACACGAAGAGGGTGCCTTCCAGGTCGGCCGTACGGGTTCAACAGCCCTCCCGAGGAGGGCACGGGGCCCGCCATGTTCCGGTATGGCGGGCCCCATGTCGTCGCAGATTAGGCGGAGTCGGTCGGACGAAGGTGGAGGGCGTATTGCGGTTCCATGAAGCCGGTCGGGCCCTGCCGGGCGGTTCCTTCCGCGATGTGAACGGCCCAGTCGAGGATCTGTACCGCCGCCCCGGCGGCCTCCAGCCCTTGGCAGTGGGCGTGGTGCCTGCGGGCGATGCCGTCCAGGTCGAGATGGCGGCCGAAGGCGGGGTGGGCGGCGAGCCGTCGGGCGTAGGTCCACAGGTGCGGATGGTCGGCGACGCGGTGGACCGCTGCGGCGTCCAGGTGCAGTCGGTGCACGGTGTCGAGCTGGACCAGGGCCACCCACAGCCGCACGTCGGCGGCGGTCAGTTCATCGCCGAGGACGAACTCCTGGTCGGCCAGGCGCCACTCCAGCGAACCCAGGACCCGCAGGAGGGAACCGAGGGCGGTGTGGCGGGCCGTGGCGTCGGTGTCGGCCTGTCCGGCGCGCTGTGCGGCCTCGTTGACGCTGTGGTCACAGAGGCGTTCGACGGCCTCTATCTCCTCCTCCGCGCCGGGCGGGTAGAGGACGGGACCCTCGGTGCCGTCGTCGCCGAAGAACCGGGCCAGGTCCCGGAGGATGTGCGAGGAGTGGGTGGTGACGATCCGCCCGGTCCAGGTGTCGCTCAGCACCGGTGCGAGGGCGGGGCCGGGGTGCCGGTGCGAGCTGGCCTCGTACAAGGGGCTCAGCGCGGAGTGTCCGCCGTCGGGCCGGTCGGGGAGGGCCGGCAGCAGCACGACCGGGAGGGTGTCCTCCAGGCCGAGCAGGCTGTGGGTGATGGCGATCCGCAGACAGTGGGGGCAGGACAGCGAGAGGTGGAGGCGGTAGCGGCGCGGCGCGGCGTAGTAGCCGCTGTTGGCGTCACAGCCGATCCTGCCCCGGAACGGCGGTGGTGAGGGGAGGGACGGGACGGTGGTCAGGGGTGCGGCGGGCATGTGTCTCCCTGGGTCCGGGTCCGGCATGTGGTTCTGGGAGGTGCGGCGGGAGGGCAGCGCACGTGGGGGACGGGTGCGCGGCGGCGTCGGCGCGTACCCGTGCGCGGCGGGGTCGCGGCGCCGGGGGGCGCCGCCGATTCAGCGGAGGGGGTTCGCCGCGCTGCAGACGCGCAGGAGATCGATGTGCCGGCGGGAGGTGAGGAGCAGAGACCACCGGCCCGCGCGCGACGCGCGGTCGGCGGGCGGCTCCAGTCGCTCCATCATTTCCTACCGATGCACTAGGGATCTCTGCTCTGGAGTGTCAGGCGGCTTTCCCGCCACGTCAAGAGGGCCTGCGCCCGCCGTGGCTCCGCCGCCTCCCTCCTGCCCGGTGCCTCAGCCGTTCGCCAGCTCTCCGAGCAGCTTCCAGGTGCGGTGCCGGTCGGCCTCGCTGCCCAGGTCCGTCGTCGTGAAGACCACCTCCGTCGCCCCTGCTTCCCGGTACCGGGCGACCTCGGCGGCGACGGTCTCCTCGTCCCCGATCACGGCCTGGTCGACGGCCCGGGTGCCGCCGGACAGTCCGATGACGCGCTGGTAGGACGGAAACCGCTCGTAGAAGGCGAGCGCCTCGGTCGCCTGCTCGCGCACGCTCTCGGCGTCGGCGGTGACCACTCCGGGGACGAACGCCACGATGCGGGGCGCGGGCCGGCCGGCCGCCTCGGCCGCGGCGGTGACGGCCGGGACGATGTGCTCGGCGAGGGCGCGTGGGCCGGCCAGGTAGGGGAGGATGCCGTCCGCGAGTTCGCCGGAGACGCGCAGCGCCTGCGGCGCCATGGCCGCGACCAGCAGCGGCACGGGAGGTTCGGCACCCGGCACGGTGCCCGGCAAGGGGGTGGTGGCGGTCAGCAGCTCGCCGTGGAAGTCGGCGCTGCCCGTCTCGAGGAGTTGACGCAGGGCGGTGAGGAATTCCCTGAGCAGGCGGATGGGGCGCTCGTGCGGGATTCCGAAGCCGGTCTCCGTCAGGTACTTGGTGCCGAGCGCGAGCCCGAGGTGGTAGTGGCCGCGGGTCGCCGCCTGGGCGGTCTGGGCCTGGCTGGAGATGAGGAGCGGATGGCGGCCGAAGACGGGGATCGCGGAGGTCCCGACCTGCAGCCCGGGTACCTCGCGGCCGACGATCGCGGCCAGCGTGGGTGAGTCGTAGGCGAAGGTCTGCCCGAACCAGGCGGAACGTAATCCGGCCTCGTGGGCTTCCCGCGCCAGCCGTACCGTGCCGTCGATCTCATGGTGAAGGGGAAGCGCTACTCCGATGGTCATACCCGGGCAACCGGCCTCCTCGCGACCGGCATTCCTGCTCGCTTGTGACAGGCTCATGAACGCACACATCCTGACCGGCCTATCGTTGCGCTCATGGTCTTCGAGTCAACGACAGATCCCGCCGTCTTCCACGCGGCGTTCCGCGATCAGTTCGAGGTCTTCCTCGATGAGCATCGAGCCGCGCTGCACGACAGTCTCAACGGGCTGACCGAGGAGCAGGCGCGCCGGTCGCTGGTCGCGTCCAAGACCACGCTGCTCGGCCTGGTCAAGCACGCCACGTTCGTCGAGAAGGTCTGGTTCGACGAGGCGATCACCTGCCGGTCCCGTCGCGAGATCGGCATTCCCGACTCGCCCGACGAGTCGTTCGACCTCCACGACGACGACACGATCGCCTCGATCCAGAAGGCCCATCAGCAGGCGTGCGCGGCGTCCCGCCGAGCCACTGAGAAGCTGACGCTGGACGACGTCCTGCAAGGCAACCGCCGGGGCCCGCTGCCGCTGCGCTGGATCTACCTGCACACGCTGCGCGAGCTGGCCCAGCACTGCGGCCACGCCGAGATCCTTCGCGAGCAGATCCTCGACGACGTCCCCGGCGACACGATGCGCCCCAGCTGATCCGGAGCGCCGACCTGAGCACCGCCCCCGGGTCCCGTAAGGTCAACATCGTTGCACCGAGCAGGACTTGGGAGGCGGAGACATGGGGCGTGACGAGCTGATCCGGCCGGTGCCGGAGCTGTTGCGGCAGCACGCCGAGGCGGCCCCGCAGCGGGTCGCCTACTCCGACTCGGCGCGCGGCGTCACCTACGCCGAGCTGGAGCGGCGCACCCGCTCGCTGGCCTCCTACCTGAAGACCCGAGCAGCACTGCGTGCTGGCGACCGCGTGGCGATCTGCCTCGGCAACCGCGTGGAGACGGTGGAGAGTTGCCTCGCCGTGCTGCGCGCGGGACTGGTCGGCGTACCGCTCAACCCGCGGTCCTCCGACGCCGAGCTGGCCCACTTCCTCCAGGACAGCGGCGCCGCGTTCGTCATCACCGATGCCGCGCACCTCGCACAACTACGGCGCCTGGGAGCGCCGTACGACCGCCTGGGCGTCCTGGTCACCGGGGCCGGGCCGGTCCCGGACAACGCCGAGCCGTTCCTGAGCGCGGTCGAGAGCGACGCGTCCGCGGAGATCGACCTGCTCGGGCTCGACGATCCGGCCTGGATGCTCTACACCTCGGGCACCACGCACCGGCCCAAGGGCGTGCTGTCCACGCAGCGGGCGGCGTTGTGGTCCGTGGCCGCCTGCTACGCCCCGATCTTCGGCCTCTCGCCCGACGACCGGCTGCTCTGGCCGCTTCCGCTGTTCCACAGCTTCAGCCACTCCCTGGCGATCCTGGGCGTGACCGCTGTGGGCGCGAGCGCCCGGATCGCCGGTGAGCTGCTGCCGCCGGGCGGGCTGCGACAGGAGTTGCTCACGGCGCACGAGGGGCTCGGCGGGCCCTTCACCATGCTGGCCGGCGTGCCGACGACGTATCACCGACTGGTCGACTCGGCGGGCGAACTCCCGCAGGCGCTGCGGATGTGCGTGGTGGCCGGTGCGCCGAGCGGCCCGGCTCTGCGCGCGGCCGTGGAGGAGACGCTGGGGGCGCCGCTGCTCGACGCGTACGGCAGTACGGAGACCTGCGGCATGATCGCGGTGAACCGCCCCGGCGGGCCAAGAGCCGAAGGTTCCTGCGGGGCGCCCGTCCCGGGCATGGACGTACGCCTCGTCGACCCGCGCGGCGGCGAGGACGTCCCGGACGGGGCCGAGGGCGAGGTCTGGGTGCGAGGGCCGAGCCTGATGACCGGGTACCACGGGCAGCCCGAGGCGACGGCGGCCGCGCTGCGGGACGGCTGGTACCGCACCGGCGACCTGGGCCGTCGCGTCGAGCACGACCAGCTCCGGCTCACCGGCCGGGTCAGCGAATTGATCATCCGCGGGGGCGAGAACATCCACCCCACGGAGATCGAACAGGCTCTGGCGCGGTGTCCGGGCGTGTCCGAGGCCGTGGTCGTGGGTGTCCCGCACGACGTGCTCGGCGAGGTGCCGGTTGCCTTCGTCGTGCCGGATCCGGACGGGATCGACGCCCGGCGGGTGCTCGCCGAGTGCCGCACCCGGCTGGCCGACTACAAGGTGCCGGTCGAGATCCATGAGATCGCCGCCGTCCCGCGCACCGCGTCCGGCAAGATCGCCCGGCACGCGCTGGCCGTCCCGGCTCCGGCCACGGCCGGCCCCGCTCGTACCGCCCTGCGCGAGCGGCTGCTGCCTCTCTCCCCCGAGGACCGGGAACGCGCGCTCCGCGAAACGGTGCTCGCCACGACAGCCGAGGTCTGCCGGCCCGCACCCGGTGATCTGCCCGACGCGGAGAGCCCCTTCGCCGATCTCGGCATGACGTCCGTAGGCGCCGTCGAGCTGGTGGACCGGCTCGGCGAGCTGACCGGCCTGGACCTGCCGTCGGCCCTGGTCTTCGACCATCCGACACCGGCCGAGGTCGCCCGGTACTTGCGCGTGGCACTCTTCGAGGGCGTGCCTGACGAGCACCCCCGTGCGCCCCGTGCACGGGACCGGTCCCCCGACGACGATCCCGTCGTGATCGTCGCCATGGGCTGCCGGTATCCCGGCGATGTCAACTCCCCGGAGGATCTGTGGGAGTTGGTGACGCAGGGGCGGGACGCCATCTCGGAGTTCCCGACCGACCGCGGCTGGGACCTGGACGCCCTGTACGACCCGGATCCCGACCGGATCGGCACGTCGTACACCCGACACGGCGGATTCCTGCACCGGGCCGCGGAGTTCGACGCCGGGCTGTTCGGGATCTCGCCGCGCGAGGCACTCGCGATGGATCCGCAGCAGCGGCTGCTCCTGGAGACGTCCTGGGAGGTGTGGGAGCGGGCCGGAATCGATCCCGTCTCGGTGCGCGAGAGCGACACCGGTGTGTTCGTGGGCGTGATGTACGGCGACTACTCCGCCCGGTTCAGCCGCTCCCACGAGCTGGAGGCGCACCTGGGGCTGGGCTCGGCGGGCAGCGTGGCCTCGGGGCGGATCTCGTACGTCTACGGTCTGCGCGGCCCCGCGATCACGGTCGACACCGCGTGCTCGTCCTCGCTGGTGGCGCTGCACCAGGCGGCGCGGGCGCTGCGCTCGGGCGAGTGCTCGCTGGCGCTGGCCGGCGGGGTCACGGTGATGGCGACGCCCAAGCCGTTCCTCGCGTTCAGCCGGCAGCGCGGGCTGTCGCCGGACGGACGGTGCAAGTCGTTCTCGGCGGCGGCCGACGGTACGGCCTGGGGCGAGGGCGTGGGCCTCGTCCTGCTGGAGCGGCTGTCCGACGCCCGGCGCAACGGCCATCCGGTCCTGGCCGTGCTCCGCGGCTCCGCCGTGAACTCCGACGGCGCGTCCAACGGGCTCGCCGCGCCCCACGGGCCGGCACAGCGGCGGCTGATCACACGAGCGCTGGCGGACGCGGGCCTGCGCGCCGGTGACGTGGACGCGGTGGAGGCACACGGCACCGGCACCAGGCTGGGCGACCCCATCGAGGCGGGAGCCCTGCTGGCCACGTACGGGCAGGACCGCGAGCAGCCGCTGTGGCTCGGGTCGGTCAAGTCCAACCTCGGGCACACACAGGCGGCGGCCGGAGTCGCCGGCGTCATCAAGATGGTGCAGGCCCTGCGGCACGGCGAACTGCCCCGGACCCTGCACGCCGACTCGCCCTCACCTCATGTCGACTGGTCCTCCGGCCGCGTGGAGCTGCTGACGGACGCACGGCCCTGGCCGGCCTCGGACCGGCCGCGGCGTGCGGGAGTGTCGGCTTTCGGGATCGGCGGGACCAACGCGCATGTGATTCTGGAGGAGGCTCCGGAGGGGGAGGCGGCGGTCTCCGCGGAGACGGTGGCGGCACCGCCCGCGCCCTGGCTGCTCCCCGCCACCGTTCCATGGTTGCTCTCCGCCGCCGACGAACCCGCCCTGCGCACCCAGGCCCACCGGCTCGCGGCCGACATGACGAACCGGCCCGGACTGTCGTTCTCCGACGTCGCCCACTCGCTGGCGGTATCGCGCTCCGCACTCCCCCACCGGGCGCTCGTGCCGGCCGGCGACCGGACCCGGATGCTGGACGCGCTGACCGCGTTGGCGGAAGGCCGCGACGCACCAGGGGTCGTACGAGGACTGGCGGGCCCGGAGATCCGTACGGCCTTCCTGTTCACCGGGCAAGGCGCCCAGCGCCCGGGGATGGGCGCCGAACTGCGCGCAGCGTTCCCCGTGTTCGCCGACACCTTCGACGAGGTCTGCCGGCACCTGGACGACCGTCTCCCCCAGCCGCTCAGCGCGGTGCTGTCCGCCGAGCCGGGGGCACCGGAGGCGGCTCTGGTGGACCGTACGGACTTCGCCCAGGCCGGACTGTTCGCCTTCGAGGTGGCGCTGTTCCGGCTGCTCGGGGCGTGGGGCGTGCGCGCCGACCGCCTCGCGGGGCACTCCGTCGGCGAGCTGGCTGCCGCGCATGTCGCCGGGGTGCTCGATCTGCCCGATGCCGCGACGCTCGTCGCCGCGCGAGGCCGTCTGATGCAGGCACTGCCCACCGGCGGCGCGATGGTGGCGCTGGACGGGACGGAGGAGGAAGTCCGCACCGCGCTCGCGGAGTTCGGGGCACAGGCGGCGGTCGCTTCCGTGAACGGGCCTCGTTCCGTGGTGATCTCGGGCGCGCGGGACGCGGTGCGCGCCGTCGCGGCCCGCTTCGAGGCGCGGGGCCGCCGGGCCGTAGGGCTGCGGGTGAGTCACGCCTTCCACTCGCCCCTGGTCGAGCCGATGCTCGACGAGTTCCTGGCTGTGGCCGAGAGGTTGACCTTCCGGCCGCCGCGGATCCCGATCGTCTCCACCGTGACGGGCCGCCCCGCCGAGCCCGCCGAACTGTGCTCGCCCGAGTACTGGGTGCGCCACGCCCGGCTTCCCGTGCGCTTCGCCGACGCCGTGCGCCGACTCGCGGACGACGGGATCTCCGCCTACCTGGAACTCGGCCCCGGGCCCGTCCTCACCGCGGCGGCCACCGACTGCCTGTCCGACGCGCCCACGACGGGCTCCGTTCTCGCCGTGGCGACACGAAGCGGTGCGTACGAGCCGGAGACGCTGCTGTCGGCCGTGGCACGGCTGCATGTGGCCGGGGCCGCTGTCGACTGGGCGGCGGTGTACGCGGGTTCAGACGCGCGCCGCGTGGACCTGCCGACCTACGCCTTCCAGCGGCAGCGGTACTGGCTGGACGCACCGCGCCCGGCGGCGGCCGACGGCGGGGCCCTGCTGAGCCCGGCGTTCCCGGTGCCGGACACCGGGCGGACGGTGCTGACCGGACTGTTGTCCCTCGGGACCCACCCGTGGCTCGCGGACCATGTCGTCGCCGGGAGGGTCATCGTGCCGGCGACGGTGTTCGTCGAGATGGCCGTGCGGGCGGGAGACGAGGTGGGCCGCGGCACGGTCGACGAACTCGTGCTGCTGTCACCGCTCGCTCTGCCCGGTCCCGCGGGGGTGCGGATCCAGGTCGTGGTGGGCGCGCGGGACGACTCGGGCCGGCAGACGATCGACATCTACTCCCGGTCGGAGGAGTCCGCCGAGGACCCCTCATGGACGAGAAACGTCACGGGACAGCTGGGCCTCGGTCGCACGGCGCGGGACGAGCTGACCCAGTGGCCGCCCCAGGGCGCCGAGGCGGTGGACCTCACCGGCGCGTACGCCGCCCTCACCGAGGCCGGGCTCGCCTACGGGCCTGCCTTCCAGGGGGTCCGCACGGTCTGGCGGCGCGGCGACGAGGTGTTCGCGGAGGTCGGGCTGCCCCCGTCGCACGCGTCGGAAGCGGGCCGCTTCCAACTCCACCCCGCGCTGTTCGACGCCGCGTTGCACGCCCCCCTGCTGGGCCGGTCCGCCGGCACGAGCACGGTCCGTGTGCCGTTCGCCTGGAGTGGCGTGAGCCTGCACGCCTCGGGAGCCACGGAGCTGCGGGTCAGGGTGACGCCCACGAGCCCGGACACGGTCTCGCTGACCCTGGCCGACCCGTCCGGCCGACTCGTGGCACACGTGGACTCGCTGACCATCAGGGAGCTCCCGGCCGACCGGGCCGACATGGCAGGCGACATGGCCGATGACACGGCTGACGACATCGTACGAAGGGCCCTGCTACGCCCTGAGTGGTCCGCCCTCGACGTCTCCGGCGACACCGACGAGCGCGCCTGGGTGGTACGCGGGCCCGACGAGCTGAACCTCGCCGGGTTCCTGACCGGTCCCGCGAACCCCGAGGTCGTCGCCGTCACCGCCATCGCCCGTGCCACCGGCGCCGATCCGCTCTCCGCCGTGCACGAGCTGACCGGCCGCGTCCTCAAGGCACTCCAGGACTGGCAGGGCGATCCGGGTACGGCGGGCTCACGGCTGGTGGTGGTGACGCGGGATGCCACCGGGCCGGTGCCCGACCTGGCGGGTGCGGCGGTCTGGGGGCTGGTGCGCGCGGCGCAATCGGAGCTGCCCGGTCGGGTGGTCCTGGTGGATGTGGACGGGCGGCCCGAGTCGCTGCGGATGCTGCCGTCGGCGATCGCCACCGGCGAGACGCAACTGCGAGTGCGGGAGGGGCAGGTGACGGTACCGCGACTGGCTGCGGCCGGTGATGCCTCGGACTCCGCGGCTCCCTTCGACACGAACGGCACAGTGCTGATCACCGGAGGCACCGGCGCGCTCGGCGCGGAGCTGGCACGTCACCTGGTCGCCGAGCACGGCGTACGGCATCTGCTGCTGACCGGACGCCGAGGGCCAGGGGCACCCGGCGCCCGGGAACTGCGCCGCGAGCTGGAGGAGTCGGGAGCGCGGGTCGCCGTCGTCGCCTGCGATGCGGCCGACCGCGCCGCCCTGGGCGAGGTGGTCAAGCGCTGCGAGCCTCCGCTGACCGCGGTGGTGCACGCCGCCGGGGTCCTCGACGACGGCGTGCTGGACTCGCTGAATCCCGGGCGGATGGCGGCCGTGCTGCGGCCGAAGGCCGACGCGGCCTGGCATCTGCACGAACTGACCCGGGACATGGAGCTCTCGGCGTTCGTCGTGTTCTCCTCCGTCTCCGGTCTGCTGGGCCGGGCCGGTCAAGGCAACTACGCGGCCGCGAACTCGTTCCTCGACGCCCTCGTCCAGCGCCGTGCCGCCGAGGGGCTCCCTGCGGTGTCGCTGGCTTGGGGCCCGTGGGAGCACACCGCCGGCATGGCGGCGGGGCAGCTCCCACGGCGCCCGCAGGCAAGTGACGTGTTCGTGCCTCTGTCGACGCAGCAGGGCTTGGCCCTGTTCGACGCCGCGCTGCGCTCGACGGAGCCGGTCCTGGCGCCGATCCTGCTGGACCGGGCAGCGCTTCGGTCGGCTGCGGGGCACCTGCCGCCGCCGTTGCGCGGGCTCGTCCGTCAGAACCGGCCGACCGTGGCCGCGACGTCCTCCGGTTCGGCCGGGTCTTCCGGGTCTTCCGGGTCTTCCGGGTCTTCCGGGCAGATGCTGGAGGCGGGAGCCTGGCGCAAGCGGCTGGCCTCCGTACCCCTCGGTGAGCGGGAGGCGGCGCTCGTGGAGTTGCTGCGGGCCGATGTCGCCGCGGTGCTCGGTTACCCGGACGCCGACGCGCTCCCGGCCGGCAAGACCCTCGCCGACCTGGGGTTCGACTCCCTCACCGCGGTGCAGATCCGCAACCGGCTCAGCATCGCGCTGAAGCTCCGGCTGTCGGCCGCGGTGGTGTTCGAGCACCGTACGGCCGAGGAACTGGCACGCCATCTGCTCGGCCTGCTGGACGACGAACCGGCGACGGCCACGGCGACGGCCACCCAACCCACAGGGCCCGAGCCACAGGCGTACACCCTCTCCTCGCTGTTCCGGACGGTCAGTGCGGCCGGACAGCCGGTGGCGGCGATGCACCTGCTCGTCACCGCGTCCTGGGCGCTGCCCACCTTCCCGGCCGCCCGGGGACGCGAGCACGCGCTGCCCCCGATCCGCCGCTCCCACGGCCGCTCCGGGTCCGGCACCGGCTCCGGAAGGCCGACGGTCGTCTACTTCCCGGCCTACCACCCCTCGCTCGCGTCGGACGACGGGGACTTCCCCCGCTTCCACCGCGCGTTCCAGGACGACCTGAGCGTTCTGGAGTTCCCGCACCCGGGGATCGGCGCCGGTGCCGCCGTACCGGAGGACCGTGCCGCCCTGGCGCGTACGCAGGCCGAGAACGTGCTGCGGCACGTCGGGGACGGGCCCTTCGTGGTCGTGGGACGGTCGGCGGGCGGCAATGTGGCGCACCTGGTGGCCCACCAGCTGGAGACCATGGGCCGGGCAGCGACCGGTCTGGTGCTGCTGGACACCTACCACGTCACGCCGGAGAACAGCGACAAGGACTGGCTGCTGTCCCTGGGCGCCCCACCGCCGCAGGACACCGGACGGCCGCTCTTCACCGGGGACGACGACAGCGCCCTGGCGGCGATCGGTGCCTACAACCGGATCTTCCTCGGCTGGGCCCCGGAACCGGTCGCCACACCCACGCTCCTTGTGCGCGCTCTGCGGCCCACACCCGCCATGGCGGCCTCCGCCGACGCGGACCACTGGCGGACGTCCTGGCCCACGGCACACGAGACCGCGGACGTCCCCGGCGACCATCTGACGATGATGCGGGAGCACGCGGAGACCACCGCGTCGGCGATCCGCACCTGGATCGACGCGCGCACGACGAAGGGAGACCAGTGAGTCCAGCCCATCCCCCGCGGGACTTCGACGTCATCGTGGTCGGTGGCGGCCCGGCCGGGTCGACCGTCTCGGCGGCCGTCGCGCTGCACGGCCATCGCGTCCTCCTCGTCGAGAAGGAGACCTTCCCGCGGTACCAGATCGGTGAGTCCCTGCTCCCCTCCACCGTGCACGGCGTGTGCCGGATCCTCGGTGTCGAGGACGAGGTGGCGCGGGCGGGCTTCAAGCCGAAGCGCGGCGGCACGTTCCGCTGGGGCCGCAACCGGGACCCCTGGCAGTTCTCCTTCGCGCTGTCGCCCCGGCTGGCCGACCCGACCTCGTTCGCCTACCAGGTCGAGCGGTCCCGGTTCGACGCGATCCTTCTCGACAACGCCCGCCGGGTCGGGGTCGACGTACGGGAGGGCTGCCGTGTGACCGACGTGGTCGCCGACGAGGAGCGGGTCCGCGGGGTGCGCTGGACCGGCCCCGACGGTGAGGTCCGCGAGGCCCGCGCCCGGTTCGTCGTGGACGCGTCCGGCAACGGCAGCAGGATCCACCCGCACGTCGGCGGAAAGCGGATCTACTCCGACTTCTTCCGCAACATCGCGGTGTTCGGCTACTTCGCAGGCGGCGCGCGGCTCCCGGCGCCGAACGAGGGCAACATCTTCTGCGCCGCCTTCGACGAGGGCTGGATCTGGTACATCCCGCTCCGGGACGACCTGACCAGCGTCGGGGCCGTGGTCGCCCGCGAGAACGCCGAGGCCGTCCAGGGAGACCCGGCGACCGCCTGGCGCCGGCTGATCGACGCCTGCCCGGAGGTACGCGACCTGCTCGACGGCGTCCCGCAGGCCACGGAGGCGCCCTACGACCAGGTCCGTGTCCGCAAGGACTGGTCGTACTGGAAGTCGCGGCTGTGGCGGCCCGGCATGGCACTCGTCGGAGACGCGGCGTGCTTCGTCGACCCGGTGCTCTCCAGCGGGGTCCATCTGGCGACCTACGGCGGACTGCTCGCCGCCCGGTCCCTCAACGGCTGCCTCGCCGGAACCCTGGACGAGGAGCGGCTGTTCGCCGAGTTCGAGGCGCGCTACCGGCACGAGTACAGCCTGTTCCACGAGTTCCTGGTCTCCTTCTACGACATGCACCAGGACGAACGGTCGTACTTCTGGAAGGCGCGCAAGGTCACCCATATCGGCACGACAGAACTGGAGGCGTTCGTCGAACTGGTGGGCGGTCTGGCGTCCGGTGACGCGTCACTCACCGGGGCCGGACCGGCGGGCGAACGGCTGACCGCGGCGGCCGACGACTTCGAGCGAGCGGTGCGCCGTCTTCCCGACTCCGATGACCTGCGCAATCCGCTCTACGAGTCCAAGACCTTCCGGCAGGTGTTCCAGGAAGGGACCGTCCTTCAGGAGCGCGGGCTGTTCGGCGGCCCGCTGGAGGACGAGGCGCCGCTGCGGCCGGGCGGTCTGGTGGCGTCGGAGGACGGGCTGTCCTGGGTCGACCCCGAGCCGTAGGAATCACACGGTCACCGCCATGAGATACCCCTTGCCTGAATGTATAGCCTCATGCAGAGTTCTTGGTGCATGAATAGCGGTCAACTGCCTGGATCGAGGGGTGTTGGGGCTTGATCTCGTCTCAGACTGTGGACACTCCCAGAGGTGTCGGGCACGGCTCGGCTCTGGTCGCTCTCGACGGCACCGGTCTCGGTGTGGCGGACGTCGCGCGGCTCGCCCGTGGGACCGTGCGGCCGACTGCCCGGAGCGAGGCGATGCGGCGTATGGAGGTGTCCTGGAACGCCGCCCGGCAGATCGCCGCGACCGGCCGCGTCTACGGCCGCTCCACCGGCGTCGGCGCCAAACGGAACGAGGACGTGCCCAGCGGTGCGGACGCCGAGCACGGTCTGCGGCTGCTGCGCAGCCACGCCGGCGCCATCGGTGAGGAGCTTCCCGCCCGTGAGGTGCGCGCGATGCTCGCCATCCGGGCCAACCAGCTGCTGGCCGGAGGCGCGGGGCTGCGGCCCACCGTCGTGACGGCGCTGTGCGAGGCGCTGGAGAGCGGGGCGTACCCGGTCGTCAACGAGTTCGGCTCCGTCGGGACCGGCGATATCGCGGCCCTGGCGCAGGCGGGGCTGGCCTTGGCCGGGGAGCATCCCTGGCGCGGGGGCACCCCGCCGGAGCCCCTGCCGCTCGACAACAACGACGCGCTGGCCTTCATCAGCAGCAACGCCCTCACCCTCGGCCAGTCGGCCCTCGCCCTGCACGAGCTGCGCGGGCTGCTGGAGGCCACCCAGGTCGTCGCCGCGCTGTCGCTGCTGGCCACCGACGGATCGCACGAGGCCTACGCCGCTCCCGTGCACGCCGCCCGTCCGCACCGCGGCTGCGCCGACGTCGCCCGCCGGATGCGGGAGTTGATCGGCGCGGCGGATCGTCCGACCCCGCCGCTGGACCGTCTCCAGGACCCGTACGGCTTCCGCTGTCTGCCCCAGATCCACGGCCCGGCCCATGACGCGGCGGACGCCCTGGAAGAGGTCGTCGCCGTCGAGATCAACGCGGCCGCCGAAAACCCCCTGATCTTCCCCGAGGACATGGCCGCCTACCACCACGGCGGCTTCTACCAGGCCCAACTCGCTCTCGCCCTGGACCACTTCCGACTGTCGCTGACGCAGGTGGCCCGTCTGTCGACCTCTCGCCTCGCGACCCTGAACGAGCCCGCCTACACCCGTCTGCGCCCCTTCCTCTCCGACCAGGAGCCCGCCTCCTCAGGCGTGATGATCCTGGAGTATGCCGCCGGGGCCGCACTCGGTGATCTGCGGGCGTTCTCCGCGCCCGCGTCGCTCGGCCACGCCGTGCTCTCCCGCGGCGTCGAGGAACAGGCCAGCTTCGCGTCCCTGGCCGCGCGTCAGACACTGCGCGCCTGCGCCGCGTACCGGCTCGTCGTCGGCTGTGAACTCGTCGCCGCCGTACGGGCATTGCGCCAGCGAGGGCTGAGGCCCGAGCCGGGGCTTCCGGTGGCCCACGCGCTGGAACTCGCCGGATCGGTGCTCGACGAGGACCACGCCGACCGGCCGCTCACGGACGATGTGACGGCGGCGGCCGCTCTGCTCGACCGGTTCACGGACATCTGGAGGAAGGGCGCGTGAGGTCACCCGTACGGATCGGCGCACTCGTTCCGCTGAGTCGGCCCGGCTGGGCGGAGGCGGGCCGGCACCTGCTCGCCGGACTCGAGTTGGGCATATCCGAAGTCAATGACTCCGGCGGGATCGCCGGGGGACCACTCGAGCTGGTGGTGCGGGACACCGCGGCTGATCCCCGGAGGGCCACGGCGGCAGTGGACGAACTGGCCGCCCTCGGCGTGGCGGCCTTGGCCGGGGAGTATCACAGCGTGGTCGCCCGCGCCGCTGCCGCCAGGGCCGATGCCGTCGGCCTGCCGTTCCTCTGCTCGTCGGCGGTTCTCGACGCGCTCACCGAAGAGCCGACGGACTGGGTCGCGCGCCTGCCCCCGCCGCAGTCCCACGGCTGGCGGGTCTACGCGGACTTCCTCCTCGGCGCGGGCCACACCCGTATCGCCGTGGCGACCCAGCCGAGCGTCTACTGGGCATCCGGGATCCGCATACTGCGGGACTCTCTCGCTCCACGCGGCGGCACGGTCACCGAACTCGACAGCGCGCTCACTCCCACGGCCGTGTGCGACGCACTCGTCGACCATCGCGCGACGGCCCTCCTGCTGCTGGTCGGCCACCCGGAGCCGGCCGTGCCGATCGTCCGGTCCGTCCGGGGCGACCAGCGCCTCGCCGAGGTCACGATCGGCGCTCCGGCCGGACAACCGGAGTTCACTGAATGGGCGGAGTCGCTGGGCGGCGACGGCGCCGGGATCCCGTTCCTGCGCTACCTGCCCGAGCACCTCACCCCGCTCGGCGCACGAGTCGGTACGGCCCTCCGCGAGCGGCTGGCCGAAGCGCCCTCCTTCGTCGCCTTCGAGGGCTACGACACGATCGCCGTCCTGGCCGACGTCCTGCGTTCGCACGGCACGGACCGGCGGCGCGTCGCCGACTCCTGGCCGCGTGTCGCGGTCGAAGGCACCCGCGGGCAGATCCGGTTCACCCGCACGCCGGGCATCAGCGTCCGGCAATGGGCCGGGCCACCCATCCAAGTCGTCGATCGGGATCCGGCGGACCTCGACCGCTTTCGGGTCCTTCACACCGGCTGAGGAGCGGTCAGGGGCCCTCGCTGAAGGTCGGATCCACGTCGGTGTACAGCAGGTCGTGGTCCGAGTACGGGGTGGTTTGCACCCGGTGCCTGAGCGGGGCGATGCCTCGCAGGAAGACGTAGTCGAACTTGCTGCGCCAGTCGGTGGTCGGCCTGCAGGTGCCGGCGGACGAGGGACGGCACTCGGGATCCGTATCCGCGGCCAGGGCCCAGATCGGGGCGAGTTCGGAAGCCTCCGGCACGGCGTTGAAATCGCCGATGACGATCGCGCGGTCGTGCCGGGCGACGTCTGCGGCCAGTACGCGGGCCTGGTCCGCCCGGACTGCTTCCTGACGTCGTTGGGCGAGGTGGGTGTTGTAGACCCGGACGGGCTGGCCTCCCACCATGGTGGTGACGGCCATGTAGCCACGGTCCTCTGATCCTCCGTCGGGGTATTCCACCTCGACGGCGTCCCTCATCGGGGCCGCAGAGAGGACCGCCTGGCCGAAGGCTCCCGGATTCCACGGCACTCCCCCGCAGCGCCCCCAATCCTGAAGAACCGTGCCGTACTCGACGTGGTATTCCAGCCCGTGGAGGCTCTTCAGATACTCCCGGATCCTCTCGACGTCCCGCACACACGCTTCTTGCATGCCGATGACCTGAGGCGCATACGTGGCGATCTCCGCCGCCCGGCCGACGTTGCTCGCATCGCAGGGGTTGCAGATGTTCCACGTCATGACCCGGTTCGGTACGACATCCCTGACGGCGTCGACGGGCACGGACCTGCCGAAGAGGGCACCGCTGGGCGCACTGGGTCCGACAAGCACCATGCAGGCCGCGACCACGGCACCCGCGAGTAACCGCGTACCCCTGACGAGCACCATCGCCTCCTCCGTGTGGACACCTGTGGCATTCGACGTCTCCACGCACGAGGTTATGGGACGGAGCTGTGAGCGACACACGCTTCTGATCCATCGGCAGGTGCGCGATCCGCGCAACCGCGGCGCTCCGCGACTCTGCTCGGCTCATGACACGTGGTGCGCGAAGTGCGCGCGAACCCTTGCGCGATCCGCGCAGCCATGCGAGCGTTCCCCTGGCGCCGACGCCTGTCACCCCAGGACGACGACGCCATCTGCGCATTCCGCGCACCCGGCGCACCGCAGACGCACATCCGGCGTCCGACAGCCGCGCACCCATCACGAGGCATCACCCGCCCGCGCCCCGTCCCGGCACCGCTCGCATCACCCGCCCAGGAAGGAAACGCCGTGACCGTCGGCATCCAACTCCCGCAAGTCCCCGTACCGCTGTCCCGTCACTTCCTGGGCAGGATGGCGGTTTCCATGCCGCACGCGCTCGCTGGGTGCGTGGACGCCGCCGGCGGCCGCGCGGCACGCGGCGGAGCGCGCTGATGCCGACCACGCTCATCACGACGCCCACCTTCGCGCGGCATTCGGCACTCCCCTGGCAGATCCTCGAAGAGAACGGGGCAGGACCACTCCGCCCGTGCGCCGACGCGGCCCTGCCCACCGCCGAACTGTTCTCCCGCGCCGCCGAAGCGGACGCCCTGATCGTCGGCATGGACCCCATCACCGCCGAGGTACTGGACGCCGCACCCCGTCTCAGGGTGATCGCCAAGCACGGCGTCGGCGTGGACACCATCGACGTGGCCGCCGCCCACGCCCGTGGCATACCGGTGGTGTGCGCGCCGGGCAGCAACTCCCGTGCGGTGGCCGAGTACAGCTTCGGTCTGCTCCTGTCGGCGACGCGCTCCCTCACGGCCTCGCACACGGCGGTGGAGTCGGGTGGCTGGCCGAAGCTGTTCGGCCCCGAACTGCACGGCAAGACGCTCGGGATCGTCGGCTTCGGCCGCATCGGGCGTCTGCTCACCGGCTACGCCCGCGCCTTCGGGATGCGTGTGCTCGCCCACGACCCGTACGTCCCGGGCGACGACGTCCGCGCGCACGGCGCCGAACCTGCCGCCCTCGACGACCTGCTGGCCCGCGCCGACGCCGTCAGCCTGCACACCCCGCCCGACCCGTCCGGCACTCCGCTGCTGGACAGCACCCGTCTCGCGGCGATGAAACCGGGCGCGATCCTGGTCAACGCGGCGCGCGGCGGCCTCGTCGACGAGAGCGCGCTGGCCGACCTGCTGTGCTCCGGGCACCTCGGGGCCGCAGCCCTCGACGCCTTCAGCACCGAGCCCCTGCCCGCCGACCACCCCCTGCGCGAGGCCCCCCGCACCCTCCTCACCTCGCACATGGCCGCCTGCACTCCGGAGGCCAACCAGGCCATGGGCGCGATCGTGGCCGAGGACGTCGTCCGCGTACTGGCAGGCGAGGCACCGCACCACCAGGCCCGCTGAGCCCCGCCCTTGATGGCCCGGCCGCCCCGATCCCTCCCTCCCCCTCCCCCCACACACGACACACCTCTGTCCCCGTACCGGATACCGGTGACGACGCCGGAAGATCCCTAGGACCTGACATGGCCATCACGTCGACCGACGGCGCCGCCGCGGCGCCGCCCCCCGCGCAGCCCGACCCGTACGCGCTGCGCGCCGAAGACGCCCGCCCGGCGCCCGACCACTTCCGCGGCCGCCTGCGCCACCTCGGTCCCGGGCTCATCCTGTCCGCCGCGGTCGTCGGCTCCGGTGAACTGATCACCACCACCTCGCTCGGCGCGAAAGCGGGCTTCGCCCTGCTGTGGCTCGTGATCATCTCCACCGCGGTCAAGGTCTGGGTGCAGATGGAGCTGGCCCGCTGGACCATCCTCAACGGCCGCCCCGCGCTGGACGGCTTCCGCGACGTCGGACCCCGCATCGGCCGCCTCAGCTGGATCAACTGGCTGTGGATCGGCATGGACTTCGCCAAGATGTTCCAGCGTGGCGGCATCATCGGCGGCACCGCGGCCGCCTGCTCCATCCTCTTCCCGATCCACGGCGGATCGCTGAGCGGCACGTCCCTCACGATCTGGGCCGTGATCGTCACCGCCGCCGCCATCCTCATCCTCCAGACGGGCAAGTATCACGTCGTCGAGCGGGTCGAGGTCATCGGCATCACGCTCAAGACGGTCATCACCGTCGGCCTGGCGCTCGCCCTGCCGCTCACCGCGTACGGCTACGGGACCGAACAGCTCGCCGACGGGCTCAGCTTCCAGATCCCGGCCGGCACGGTCGGCATCGCCCTCGCGATGTTCGGCATCACCGGCGTCGGCGCCGACGAGATGACGACCTACACGTACTGGTGCCTCGAGAAGGGCTACGCCCGCTGGACCGGCCCCGACGACGGCACAGAGCAGCGCGCCCGGCGCGCCGAGGGCTGGCTCAAGGTCATGCGGCTCGACGTGGCTGTCTCCTGGTTCGTGTGCACCATCTGCACCCTGTCCTTCTACGTGATCGGCGCATCCGTGCTGCATCCGCAGGGCCTGGTGCCCGAGGGCAACGACATGATCACCACGCTGTCGCACAGCTACACCGACACGCTCGGTCCCTGGGCCGAGTACCTCTTCCTGGGCGGCGCGATCTCCGTGCTCTTCTCGGTCACCGTCGCCTCGTCGGCCAGCGTCCCGCGGCTGTGGACCAACACCCTCGGTCTGCTCGGGGCGATCGACTGGAACGACATGCGTGTCCGCACCCGCACGGTCCGGATCCTCACCTGCTGTCTGCCCCCGGTGTGGATGTCCTTCTTCCTGTGGGTCCAGTCTCCGGTCCTCATGGTGCAGATCGGCGGAATCGGAGGCGGCGTCTTCCTCCTCGCCGTGGTGATCGCGGTCTGGCGCCTGCGCTACACCGGCGTCCCGCCGCGCTTCCGCGCCAACCCCTGGATGACCGCCGCCCTCGTCCTCAGCAGCGCGGCGATTCTCTTCCTCGGGGTGTACGGCGTGCTCGAGACGCTGGGCTTCATGCCGGACGACTGACCGGCTATGCCCCCACGCGGCGATGCTCAGCCCCGCACGGCGGCGTCGTAGACGGCCCGCGGGGGGGGAGTTGTCCCCGGGTAGCCGAAGGCGGTGACCCGATCACCGGCCGGACGGCCGAAGGCGACCTTCTGCGCCCCCACCGCGTCGATGAGCCGCTTCCCCCTGGCCGGGGTGGCGACGACCATCGCCGCTATGTCGTTGACGGTTTCCTCGGCCCAGGAACGCGGTGTCTTGGCCGACTTGACGGCGTAACGGCCGTACGGCGCCTTGCCCTTGGCGTGACATGGAGGTCCTCGCGGAGACCGGCATCCCGCAGGTCGCCGGACAACGTCCGCTGCCCGGCGAAGACGTCACCCACGGTCCGTTCGCTGTGGCGGGTGGGGCGGCCAGGGACCGAGAGCGGGCAGCCCCTTCGTCGCCATTGGTGTCATCACAGGCGTACGTCCGGCGAGCCAGGCCGCCAGGTCGCGTACACGTCCGGTGACCACCGTGCCCGGCTCGGCGTCACCCACTGACCATTGGTGACCCACGTCTTCGGCACGCAGGCGTGTGCCCGCCGGAAGGCGGCCGAGGAGGAAGGCGATGGCATGTGCGGCCAGGTCCTCGGGCCAGTCGTCCGGCCGCACACCGCATTCCAGGTCGACCATGTGGATCCATGCCTCGCGCCAGCGCGCGAAGACCGTGGCGGCAAGGTCCGCGTTGCGGAAGGTGACGGGCCGGGCCCAGTCCATGTCGCCGACGCGCGCCCAGGCCGCCTCCAGCACAGCAGTGTGCGCGGCGAGTTCGGCACGGTGCTCGGCGGCGCTTCGGCCCGCCATGGCCTCGATGATGGCGTTGCGCTCGTCGACCCCGCCGTCGTATCCCGCCACGAGCTCACCGCGCAGGGCATGCTCCGCGAGACGGGCGAACATTCTCGCGTTGTCGGTGAGATGGGCCAGAACGTGGCCGCGTGACCAGCCCGGAAGGGCGGATGCCTCGGCCACCTGCTGGTCGTCCAGCCCGGCCACGAGCCTTTGCAGCATCCTGTGGGCTTCGATCACCGCTGCGACTGGAGGTGGCATGCCCCCGCCCTAGAGGGCCGGGGGCTGGTCGAGGACGGCCGGGACCTGGGCAGCGAGTTCCCTGAGGGGCTCACCGCTCAGCCGGCACACCCTCCACTCGTCGAGGAAGTCCACGCCGAGCGACTTGTAGAAGTCGATCGTCGGCTCGTTCCAGGCCAGAACCCACCACTCGAAGCGCTCATAGCCCCTCCGCTCGCAGATCGCGGCCAGGGAGGCGAGCAGAGCCTTGCCGTGTCCCCCTCCTCGGGCCTGCGGGCGCACGAAGAGGTCCTCCAGGTGCATGCCGCGCGTGCCGGTCCAGGACGAGAAATGGGGGAACCACAGGGCAAAGCCCACTGCCTCGCCCGTCTCGTCGTCCTCGGCGATCAGCGCGAAGGCAGCGGGGTGCTCCCCGAACATCGCCTCACGGAGCTGCTCCTCGGTCGCCCGGGCCTGGTCAACAGACCTTTCGTACTCGGCGAGTTCGCGGATCATCGCGCGGATCTCCGCGACGTCGTTCACAGTAGCGGCACGGATCATGCCGGAGATCATCGGTCACGGAACCATGGCGTGTCCATCCGATTCCGCGTACGTGAAGTCAGACGTGAAGTCAGCTCTGCCCGGGATGTCGGCAGCCGCCGGTGCACAGTTATCTGCACCTCTTCTCCTCGTTGCTCGCGGTGTTGGTCATCACTCGGCATCCCCGCACGCCGCCGTCCGCAGGAGTGAACAAACCCTAGTCTGCCCAGATCACTCCGTTATGGGTAGGCACTCGGCGAGCAGGTCGAGGACGTCCCGCCAAGCTCGCTGCGCATGCTGAGGGTGATAACCGACCCCGGGAAGCACGATGTGGTCGACCGGTGGGTGATGGAAGGCGTGCAAGGCGCCGCCGTAGACCACAAGGCGCCAGTCGACGCCCGCAGCCTGCATCTCGGCGGTGAATGCGTCCCGTTGCGCGGGCGGCATGATCGGGTCTTCCGACCCGACCCCGGCCCACACCGGACAGTGAATGCGCGCCGCCTCGCCTGGTCGGCCCGTGGTCAGTCCGTTGACTGTCGCGATGGCGCGCAGATCGACGCCGTCGCGCCCGAGTTCCAGCGCGATTGCGCCCCCGGTGCCGTAGCCGACGGCGGCGATCCGGTCCGGGTCGGTCCGCGGCTCGGCACGGAGCACGTCGAGCGCCGCGTGGCCAATGCCTCGCATCCGGTCGGGGTCGGCGAGCAGTGGCATGCAACGGGCCAACATCTCCTCAGGGTCGCCCAAATAGCGCCCGCCGTGGAGGTCGAAGGCCAGCGCCACGTATCCCAGCTCGGCGAGCGCATCGGCCCGGCGGCGCTCGATGTCGCTGAGCCCCGTCCCCTCGGGCCCGACCAGGACCACGGGCCGACGGTCGACACCGGCCGGGAGCGCGAGATGCCCGATCATCGTCAGGCCGTCGGCCGCGTATTCGATCGCGCGCGTCGTCACCGTCGTCATGAGCCTGGACTGTAGTGATCGTCGGGCCCGGTCGGGCCGGTGTTCTGCCGCTGGCAGAAGGCAGGTCTCTTGCGTATTCCGGAACCACCCCGTCAGCGGTGCAGCTCAGAGCCTGTGAACAAACCGCCGTCCGCCCGAAGGGCGGGCTCACCGGACGCCGCTGTGCACAGACGCGGTTTGTTCACAGGCTCTCACCGAAGGATGACGCTCACACCTCGTTCCTCGAAGATCTCCAGGAGCAGGTCGAACAGCACAAGCTCGCGATCGCCGACGGGCACGCGCTCTGCCAACCGCGTCCGAGCCTCGGCCGAGAAGTCCCAGTGCAGGGTGAACGGAGTGGTCGCGCCCCAGCCGCCTCTCAGACAGTCGTCCAGAGCGCCCAGGTTCCAGCCGAAGTATCCACCGGGTCCGTTGATGGCCTCACCGATCGCGCAGTAGAAGGTGTCCCGGTCAACGACATGTCGGCCGTCCAATGTGAACACCTGGCCTGCAGGCGCATCGGGCTTCCCCTGGCGCTGGTACTCCCGGGACCACAGGGCCACCGACAGCCACGCGTGTCGGTCCTCGGGCGCGAGTTCGTACCACATTCCGGTGTGGTTCAGGCGGCCGGTGCGAACCAGTTCCCACGGTCGTTCAGCTCCGGGCAGGGCGTTCTCGCACCAGAGCGTCACCGTGAGGTCGACAAGGCCGGCACCGCTGGCGGAGGGCTGGACCTCCATGACGGTGACCTCGTTGACGAAGTAGGACCCCATGGTGGCACCGTCACCGTCGAGGAGGTCGAGCCAGGCGTTCCCCGCCATGGCACGACGACTGCCGACGTGGTCAACGCACCTCAGTAGGCCACCCTGCGGGAGGCAACCCGTGAGATGCACTCGGCGCGCGCCCTCCTCACCCGGCAGGGACGTGAACAACCCCTCTGCCTCGTGAGCGAAGCCCCAGAAATCGCTGTCGTCCTGATCCGAGGTCAGCGCGTACTTCTGCCCCTCGCCGCCCAGCACCGTTGTTCGCATCGCGCCCCCCATGAGAGCGCTGATCCTACCGACGCCGGGGGATCTGCCCGGCGGCCGCCGGCGCCGCCAACATGAGAGTGAAGTGCAGAGAAGTCCACCAGGACAGAACTGTCAGGTGAGGAACTTGGGGGTCAGCTCCTCTGAGCGGTAGAAGAAGCAGACCAGGAGGATCGCCCGTTCGTGGGCTTCGAGGCTGCGGCCGAGTTCGCCGACGTGCTTGAGGGTCTTCACCCGACGTAGGTATCGGCGTTGACGAGGAAGTCGAGCCGTGACTGCCCGAGGAACGTCTCACGCCGGACGGACTTCGCGGTGACGATCTGCGGCAGGAGCCCGCTACCGAGGGCTGTTTCGACGTAGCGGTTGGCCGCGGTCTGGTTGATGCCGATCCAGAGGGGCTGCCGGGCACCGGACGGATCCACGCTGACCGCCTCGACCGTATAGAGGATCTTGCGGGTGCTGCGGTTGCTGCGGGACGCAGGCTCGCCGATGCGGCCGGTGGTCGGGCTGCGGGTCCACCGTCGCCGCACAGACGGACGGCGGGCCCGCTCCCGCGACCGATCAGTGCCGGGGGTCGCCTCCGGCCTTGATCGTCGGGCTGAGGTCGAAGACGCTGATCACATGGGTGATCTTGCCGTCCTTGACGGTCATGTAGTCCATGCCGCGGAAGTCCTTCGCGAAGGGCACGTCGGTGGTGTAGACGGTGGCGGCCTGGGTGTCATTGCCCAGCACGTCGATCACCGTGCCGCTGATGACCTTGCTCGCGAACGGCTCCAGGAACTGGCGGTAGCGGTCCCGGCCCTCGAAGCGGCCGTTCGGAGCCTCGCACACGACGTCGTCGGCGAGGAGATCCAGTGCCTTCTCGACATCGCGGCCGAGCCAGGCCCGGACGAACTCGTCGGCGATCTTCTGGGCGGAGTCGCCGGCGGCAGTCATGTCGCTGGTGGCAGTCATGGGGAACAGTCCTTCCAGGTGGTTGATCCTTAGTTCGTGTCCTCATGCTGGCAGGGGATACTTGACAGGTAGCGTCAGGTATCTCAGAGACTCCTCGTCATGGACGCACGCGCCTGAGCGGACGCACCCCACCGGACGAGTCAGGCGCCGCGGCCCTCCGCGTACAGGGAGACCGTCTCCTGAGCCCGGCGCACCAGAGCCTCGCGCAGTTCCACAGGCTCCAGCACCTCCACCGCCGGGCCGAACACCAGCAACTGTTCGGCCGCGCGAAGCGCCGGGAACCGCAGCTCCAGCTCCACCGGTTCCCCCTCACCGCCCGCGCTGGCCTCGGCCTCCTCCAGAACAGGCATCGGGCCTGCGAGGTCGGCTTCGTGGTAGCGCAGGAACCGGGCCAGCACCGACCGCTGCACCCGGGCCACCACCCGCACCGAGGCGGGAATCCGGTCGATGCCCTCTCGCAGCACCTCCCACACATCGGCCAGCTCCGCCCCCGCACGGCGGCGTACCGGCTCGTCGACCACCGACGCCGACAGCATCCGATCGAGGCGGAACATCATCGGCTGCCCCCGGTGGTCCGCCACCAGGTACCAGGCCCCGGCCTTGCTCACCAGCCCGTACGGATCCAGCGTGTACGAGCGCACCTGAGCGTCGCGGCCGTGCCGGTAGCGCAGCCGCAGCCGACGGTCGTTGAACACCGCCGCCTGCAGCACACCGAGATCGACCGTCGAAGGACGCGGGCCGGTGCGCCAGCGCATCGGATCGATCATGATCCGTCTGCTCGCCAGATCCGCGTCCCCGCGAAACGGCGCCGGCAGCGCCACCATCACCTTGCGCAACGCCGAACCGATCGCCTGCCCCAGCCCCAGATCCGTGTGCGCCTGCTCCGTGACCAGCACGAACAAGGCACGGGCCTCGTCCGCGGTCAGACCGGTGACGTCGGTCCGATACCCCGGCAGCAAGGCGATACCTCCCTGGCTCCCGCGCTCCGCGTACACCGGCACACCCGCGGCCGACAGCGCCTCGACGTCCCGGTAGATGGTGCGCACCGAGACCTCCAGGCGTGCTGCCAGGTCGCCGGCGGGCAGCTGCCCGTGCGCTTGCAGCAACAGCAGGATGGAAAGCAACCGGTCCGACTTCATGCCTCAAGCATGCTGTACATACATGACGGCCGACGTCATGTATGTACGCTTCGCCGGCCCCGGGCGATGGACCCTGCCGAGCAAGGCGCCGACGAGCGGCCGAGTCACGGGACGGTCTTGAACGTGGCGTCGCCGCGTCCCGTCGCGGTGGTGATCGGGTCGAGTTTCAGCCGGAACCCGAAGTGGCGGATGTACCGGTCGGGGTGGTTGTACGACTGGAATGACGACCACGTCGAGTCGGCGAGACCGGCGACCCTGCGGAATGTGGCGTCCGCGGCGAACGCGGCGGTGCCGTCGTTGTGGACCAGCTGGAAGTCGGTTCCGTCCTGGCGCAGGTAGTACCCGGGGAAGTTCACCGACTCCAAGGAGACCGTGCCGTTGCCCGCGAGGCCCGGCCGCAGCCGGAACCGGGCGTCCTGGGCGGGGTTGACGTTCGGGTCGACGCGCACGTCGAAGTTCGTGTGCCGGATGTACCGGTCCTGGTAGTTGTACGACTGGAGCCGATCGACCGGGGTGTCGGCCCAGCGGGTCAGGACGCGGCTCTCCTCGGCGGCCGTCAGGCTGAGGATCGCCCCGTGGCGCTTCTTGGTCCCACCCATGGCGTAGCTGCCCGAGGCCGGCAGGTGGTAGGTGCCGGAGGCGGACGGGCTGCTCGTCAGGACGGGCATGTAGCCGCGGCCGGCGGCGTACTGGTCGAGGTAGAGGGCCCACTCGTCGCGGTCACGGAACCTCATCCACATCGGGCCCTCGACCTGGGATCCGGTGAGGCCGATCCCGGAGAGGTTGCCGATGGTGGTCCAGGTCCCGAGGATCGAGTCGCTGCCTTCGAGGGTGATCTGGCCGTCGCCGGAGGCCCGTACATAGCGGTAGGTGCCGGTGCCCGCCGGCACCTCGATGATCTGGGTGTCGATGATGCCCTGCGTACCGGGGCGGTCGATGTACAGCCGCGGGGTGGTGATGGTGCGGAAGTCGGCGGTACGGGCGTAGTAGACGCGGTGCTTCAGTACGCCGTTGAGCGTCGCGTTCGTCGCCCAGTACAGGACGTAGTCCTTGGTCTGCGGATCCCAGATCGCTTCCGGCGCCCAGGCGTTGCGCCCGTCGGGGATCGCCCCGGCGACGTTCAGGAGCCAGGGCTGCGACCAGGTGACCAGGTCCGTCGACTCCCACACCACGAGGTTGCGGCTGCCGTTGGAGGTGGAGTCCTCCCACGACTGCCCGCAGCCGATGCACAGGTCGGTCGCGATGATCCAGTACTTGCCGCCGTCCGGTGAGCGGACCAGCGAGGGGTCGCGCACCCCGCGCGTGCCGACCGTCGAGCGCAGGGTCGTCCCGCCGCCGTTGAGGTCGCTCCAGTGCAGGCCGTCGGCGCTGTGCGAGAAGTAGATCTGCTGACCGGCGGCTCCCTCGCCGATGAAGTGGGTCATCAGATAGCCCGGCTCGGCCGCGCTCGCCTTGCCGGGCCTGATCAGCGCCTGGCCGGTAAGGACAAGGCAGACGGCGACCAACAGCGCCACCAGCCTGCTGAGAACCGTGGACATGGGCATCTCCTGCTCTGGAGGCCGTTCGATATATCAGACGCCGTTCGTAGAGCCGGGCAGACGCTAAGGGCGAGCAACCGGAGGCGTCAATACATGCGGCAGGTCCGAAAGGGACCCCACGCCTGTGAAGACAGGACTTTTCCTGATAAGAACTGACTGAAGCTCAAAGCAGGACCAGCCGGGAATCACCCTCCGTCACGGATCATCCAGACGACACTGTGGAGGCAGCCGGTGGGAGACGTCGGGATCGACCGCAGGGCCTTCCTGAGCGGAGTCGGCGAAATCGCAGCCGGTGCGGCTGCCGCATCGCTCACCGCGTGTGACAGCCGCGCCGACCGGAGCTCCACCAAGAGCAGCGAATTGCTCGTGGTCCGTGACTTCGGCGGCTCTTACGGGGAGGCGAACCGCAAAGCCGTCTACGACCCGTTCACCAAAGAGACCGGCGTCCGGATCAACGTCGTGAACTTCTCGAACACCCAGATCCTCGCCCAGATCAAGGAAGGCCGTCCGCGATTCGACGTCATGGACATCGACATGTCCAACCTGGTGCGCTTCGAACATGAGGGCGCCTCCGAGGAGTTGGACTACGGCCGATTGAAGAACACCAGGAACGCGGGAATCGCCGAGTCCCTGCTCACCCCCAACGGCGTGGGAAAGAGCTATTGGGCCAGCGTCCTCGCCTATGGAGCGGACGCCTTCGGCGGGAAAAAGCCCGAGTCGTGGGCGGACTTCTGGAACCTCGGCGCCTTCCCGGGCCGCCGGGCGCTTCAGGGCGAGGTGGACTGGCCGGAACTGGAGTTCGCCCTGCTCGCCGACGGAGTGTCGCTCGACAGGCTCTACCCGCTGGACGTGAACCGTGCTTTCAAGGTCCTCGACGAGATCAGGGGCTCGGTGCGGACGTTCTGGGAGTACGGCGCCGAACCGGGCGAGTTGCTGGATCGCCATCGCGTCGTGGCCTCCAGCACCTGGGCCGGCCGCGTCCAGAGCCTGATCAAGGGCGGGTCTCCGCTCGCGTACGAGTGGAACGGCGCCCGCCGGCAGAGCAACGGCTACGGAATTCCCAAGGGCGCCGCCAACACCGACGCCGCTTATCAGCTCATCGACTTCGCACTGCGGCCCGAGGTGCAGGCCCATATGGCCCGTATCTACCCCGAGGGACCCGTAGTGCCGGCTGCCTACGGGTTCCTCACCGAATCCACCGCCGTGCACCTGGCGAGCACACCTGGACACCTGTTGTCGGGCTTCGACCTGGACATCGTGTGGTGGCTGGAGAACGGGGACTCCGTGACCAGGCGCTGGCAGGCGTGGGCGCGCGGCTGACCGACTGAACTCAGCCATATGGCTGTATATGAACACGCATGGTAAAGAGTCGGTATGGCCAGGCACCTTGGTCGACTCTCGCCCTTCCGGCCCCACGCGCACGGCGGAGGCCGCCCTCGGTGGGCCTCGCGACGGGACAAGGACCCCGACTCACAGCCGCGGCCTGACGTCCGGCCCCCTGGGAGACGCCGGCAAGCCCTGCCAAGGGTGCGCAGCGTGGCCGGCCAAGTGTTTCTGCTCCAGCTCGTGATCATGGTGCTGTTCGCCGCCGCCGCGGGAGGGGCTCTCGTGGTGCAGGCCCGGAACTCGAACACGCAGGAGGCCCGGCAGCTGTCGATGGGCGTCGCACAGTCCTTCGCGCGCGCCCCGGGGACGCTGGCCGCCATGAAGTCCGGCGAGCCCACCAAGCTGCTGCAGCCGCGCGCCGAGGACACCCGCAGGAACACCGGGGTCGACTATGTGGTCGCGTTCGACCCCCAGGGTTTTCGCTGGACCCACCCCGACCCGAAGCTGATCGGCAAGCACATCTTCGCCCTGCGCGAGGGCGGCGCCGCCGACCGGCCCTTCACCAAGACGTTCGAGGGCAGCCTGGGCCTTGCCGTGGACACCACCGTCCCCGTCTACGACACCAACGGGACCACCATCGTCGGCTTCGTATCGGTCGGGGTCACCGTCGCCAGCGTGGACGACGTGGTGCAGGAACAGCTGCCGCAGCTGCTGGGGTTCGCCGGCGCGGCCCTCGCCGTGGCCGCGATCGGCACGGCACTCGTCTCCTGGCGGCTGCGACGGCAGACCCGCGCCCTGGATCCGTCCGGGATGACCCGGATGTACGAGCACCACGACGCGGTGCTGCACGCCGTACGGGAAGGCGTAGTGATCATCGGCGATGACGCCCGGCTGCTGCTCGCCAACGACGAGGCACGGCGGCTTCTGGACCTGCCCGCGGACGCCGAGGAGCGCCGTGTCACCGAACTCGGCCTGGCGGCGGACACCGCCGAGCTGCTGAGCTCGGGCCGGACGGTGACGGACGTGGTGCACCTGGCGGGCGACCGGCTGCTGGCGGTCAACATTCGGCCCGTCGACCCCGGCAGCCGCCCTGCCGGCAGCGTCGTCACCTTGCGGGACACGACAGAGCTGCGGGCACTGGCGGGCCGGGCGGAGGTGGCCCGGGAGCGGCTGGGGCTGCTGTACGAGGCGGGGATACGGATCGGCACCACGCTGGACGTGGTGCGCACCGCGCAGGAACTGGCCGAGGTGGCGGTCCCCCGGTTCGCCGACGCCGCGACGGTCGATCTCCTTGATCCGATCCTGCGGGGTGCGGTGTCGGGCGGCCCCGGCCCCGAGATGCGCCGCGTGGCGGTACACGGCGTCGACGGTGCCCGCGCTCTCTACCCGGTGGGGGAGCTGATCCGCTTCGTCCCCACCTCGCCCGTGGCCGTCAGCGCCGAGCGCGGCCGTGGGGTCCTGGACGCCGACCTGACCGCGACCAGCGAGTGGATGACCGCCCAGGATCCCGAACGCGCCCGGCGCCTGCTGGCCCTCGGCTTCCATTCCCTGATCACCGTGCCGCTCCAGGCCCGCGGTGTGGTGCTGGGCATGGCGAGTTTCTGGCGCTCGGACGCGGTCCCCTTCGGCGGGGAGGACCTGGCCTTCGCCGAGGAACTGGCCGCCCGGGCCGCGGTCGCCGTCGACAACGCCCGTCGCTACACCCGCGAGCACACCCTGGCCGAGACCCTCCAGCGGAGCCTGCTGCCCAGCTCCCTGCCCGACCACTCGGCCGTGGAGGTCGCCCACCGCTACCTGCCCGCCCTGGAAGGCGTGGGCGGCGACTGGTTCGACGTGATTCCCCTGCCCGGCGCCCGCGTCGCCCTGGTGGTCGGCGACGTGGTCGGGCACGGGCTGCATGCCGCGGCCACGATGGGTCAGCTGCGCACCGCGGTGCACAACTTCTCCGCCCTGGACCTGCCCCCGGACGAGCTCCTCGGGCATCTGGACGAGCTGGTCGCCCGGATCGACAGCGACGAGAACGTCGAGCGGGACAACGAGAGCGTCTCGGGAGCCACGTGTCTCTACGCGATCTACGACCCGGCATCCGGGAGGTGCGCACTGGCACGGTCCGGGCATCCCGAGCCGGCCCTGGTCCATCCCGACGGCACCGTGGAGTACCTGCGGGTGCCCGGGTCACCGCCGCTGGGTCTGGGCGGCGCACTGCCCTTCGAGACCGCCGAACTCACCCTCCCCGAGGGCTCCCGGCTGGTCCTCTACACGGATGGCCTGATCGAGGACCGGGAGCACGGCCCAGACACCGGCCTCGAGGGACTGCGTCACGCCCTGGCCCACCCGGACCGGACACCGGAGGAGACCTGCCAGGACGTCCTCGACGCGATGCTGCCCGCCCGGTCGAGCGACGACATCGCCCTGCTCGTGGCCCGCACCCGCCTGCTGGACCCCTCTCACGTGGGCGAATGGGACGTGCCCGGCGATCCGGCGGTCGTCGCCCGCATCCGGGCGGATGCCGCTCGCCGGCTGGAGTCCTGGGGGCTGGAGGAGATGGCCTTCACGACCGAGCTGATCATCAGCGAGTTGGTCACCAACGCCATCCGCTACGGCACGGAACCGATTCGGCTGCGGCTGGTGCACGACCGCGACAGCCTGATCTGCGAGGTCGCCGACGGCAGCAGCACCTCGCCGCACCTGCGCCGGGCCGCGACAACGGACGAAGGCGGGCGCGGGCTGTTTCTCGTCGCCCAGTTCGCCCAGCGGTGGGGCACCCGCTACACGGCCCGGGGCAAGGTGATCTGGACGGAACAGTCCACCCAGAGCGGGCCGGCCGATCCCGAGGACGTGTCGTCCGACGCCCTGCTGGACCAATGGGAGGACGCGGCCTGGTGAGCCGACGGCTCCGGGGCCGGATGCCTCACGGAGTGCGGAACCCGCGGAACGTCACATGCTTCCGGGTCTCGAATCCGAGTCGCTCGTAGAGCGCGATCGCGCCGGTGTTCGCCTCGGCCACGTGCAGGAAGGGACGTTCGCCCCGGCCCACGATCCGCGCGACCAGCGCGCGCACCAGACGGGCGGCGTGGCCTTGTCCGCGTGCCTCGGGAGCGGTGCAGACAGCGCTGATCTCGGTCCACCCAGGAGGCCGGAGCCGCTCCCCGACCATCGCCACCAGCTTGTCGCCGTCGTGGATGCCGAGATAGGTGCCGAGTTCATGGGTGCGTGGCCAGAACGGCCCCGGCTTGGTCCGCTCGACGAGGTCGAGCATCCCGGGCACGCTCTCAGCGCCCAACCGGACCACGGCGGGGTCGAGTTCGAGGGGAGAGGCACCGGGACGGCTGTCGCCGGTCCAGATCATCTGGCGGCCCTCGAGGACGAACACCGGCTCCCAGTCCGGTGGCGGCGTCGCCGGGCAGCTGAACATGTCAGCGAACTCGCCCCGCCCCAGCAGCCCGGCGAGCTCGCCCCACTCCTGCGAGTCCGCTTCAGCGGACACCGCGGAAAAGGTCGCGACTCCCGGAAGGTAGGTGACCGCCCGGCCCAGTCGGCGAGCGAGATGCCCGTGGTGACCCCGGAGCGATTCCCCCACCGGGTCGTCCAGTGCGACGACGTCGCGGAGACCTGTCATCGTGCTGCGCTGCTCCTGCCCAAGGTCGAAGTCGGTGCCGCCCGTGACCGACACGGTGCAGTCGAACGCCGACGGACCATCGTAGTCAGCCCCGGAGCGCCGCGGTCAGTCGGTACCGCCCGGACGGCAGACGGTACGCGCACACCCCGTCGGCGAATCCGAGGAATCGCACTCCGGGCACCTGTGCCAGCGGGGTGCGTCCCTCACGGACGGCATCGGCGGAGGTGACGGGAAGGCGCAGGGTCGCCTCGCTGTTGGCGGGCACCGCGGCCTCGTACTCCAGGGCCCGCCCCGCCTCGACGACCTCCCAGGCGCTTCGGATCTCGCCGTACGGCGACTCGTACGAGCCCGCCACCCGTGTGATCCTGCCCGTGGGATCGAGGTGGGGCCGCAGCAGGAAGTGCTTGAAGCCGGGGCTGTCCGGATCGCGGGCGATGCCGGCCATGTGCGTGTACATCCACTCCATGATCGCGCCGTAGGCGTAGTGGTTGAAGGAGTTCATGCTCACCGGGCCGAATCCCGCGTCCTCGGAGTAGGAGTTCCAGCGCTCCCAGACGGTGGTGGCGCCGTTCTTCACCGAGTACAGCCAGGACGGCAGGGCGTCCTGGTGGAGCAGTTCGTACGCCAAGTCGGCGCGGCCCTCGTCGGCGAGGACGGGGGCCAGGACGTTGACGCCCAGGAAGCCGACGGACAGCGTGTTCTCGGCGTACTTGACCCGGCTGCTGTCCGGGTGCGCCGCCTTGTAGGCCGCGTCGTTGCCGATGTTGTCGGCCAAGTGCCCGACGAGTGCGCGGCGTTGTGCCTGCGTCTCGTAGAACCCGAGCTTGAGGACCCAGAGCAGCGCGGTCTGGCTGTTGTCCTCCGTCTTCTGGTCGGGGTCGGCGCCGGGTTCGATCGGGGAGGCGTCGCCGAGGCTGGACTTCACCGTGACCCGGCCGCCCTCGGTGCTCAGGTACTTGGCGATGAACGCCTGCCTGATACGCCCGAAGAGGCGCTGGTACGCCTCCGCTTCCGCCGCCCGGCCGATCGCCCGGGCCATCTGCGCCATCAACCGCGAGGAGTAGCCGTAGTAGACGTCGCTCATGAGCTGGGCGCTGGTCTTCTGCGGTGCCAGCCAGTCGCCGGTGAGGGACCCCTGCCCGGCGTAGGTGTCACCGGTCTGCTCACGGATCCACTCCAGATAGCGGGTCATCGCCGGCCAGCTGCTCTCGACGATGTTCGCGTCCCCCGTCATCTGCCACACGGTCCACGGGAGGACGACGCCGCAGTCCGCCCAACCGCTCCCGCCGTCGGGGAAGTTGTACCGCCCGCCCGGTGCCACTCCGGTGAACTGCGCCCTGTCCGTGCCGTAGATGGTCTGGGAGTCGACGACGGTGTCCTGGAAGTGGCCGAGGAAGACACCGGCGTCCGCGTTGTAGAGGCCGGTGGTGGCGAAGACCTGGGTGTCGCCGGTCCAGCCGAGGCGTTCGTCGCGCTGGGGGCAGTCGGTGGGCACCCAGAGGTAGTTGCCGCGCTGGCCCCAGCGGATGTTGCTCATCAGCCGGTTGATGTCGGGGTCGTTCGTGGTGAGGGTGCCGGTCTCGCGGATCGCGGATGTGGCGGTCCTGCCGGTCAGACCGGTGATCGTGACGGTGTCCGTCGCGGTGACGGACACGTAGCGGAAGCCGTAGAAGGTCAGTGAGTCCTGATGGGTCTCGCCCTTCCGGTCGCCCTTGAGGATGTAGGTGCTGGTGGCCTTGGCGGTGCGGAGGTTGGCCCGGTAGACGGAGCCCTCGGGACCGTCCGCTCCGGCGCTGTCGTCGTTGAGCATCTCGCCGAACCTGAACTCGGCCCGCGCGCCGGCCGGGCCGCGCAGGCGGTAGCGGGCGACGCCGACCATGTTCTGGCCGAGGTCGAAGACGGCGGTCTCGCCGCTGCCGATCGTCACGGAGGCGGAGGCCGCCTGCTCAGGGTCGGTCACCGTCCGGGCGGGGTCCACGACGATGCGGCCCTTGCCGTTGGGGCTGCCGTCCTGGCCGGTCACTCCGGTGGCTACGGTGATCGACCGTGGGCGGCGGTCCCACTTCGGCATGAGGCGCGCCGTCTCGGCCGGGTAGGCGAGGAGTTGGACGCCCGGGTACTTGTCCTCGAAGGCGACGCGTGCCACGTCGGCCCACCCGCTGTCGTCGAATGCGGGCGCCGTCCAGCCGGGCAGTTCCTTCCGGGCGTCGTAGGTCTGGCCGTCGTAGATGTCGTCGGCCCGGCACGGGCCGGTGTCCGTGGCCTTCCAGGTGCCGTCCGGCTCGGTGACGACCGACTGCGAGGTGCCGTCGGCGTACCGGATCAGCAGCTTGGCCTTGACCGCGAGGGCGTTGCCCTCCTTCGACCAGTACGTACTGCCCTCGGAGACCCGGCCGTTGTACCAGCCGTTGCCCAGGACGAAGGCGAGGGTGACCGCCTGCTCCCGCGTCACGAGATCCGTGACGTCGTACGTCAGGTAATTGATGCGCGCGTCGTAGTTGGTCCAGCCCGGGGGCAGCAGTTCGATCGTGGTGCCGCCGTCCTGCGGGACGGTCACATGGTGTCCGTTGACGTAGGCGTCGTAGACCCCGAGAGCCGAGACGTACAGTCGTGCCTCACGCACCCGCTGCCGGCCGTCGGTCCTGAGGGGTGTCTCCCTCCGCAGCATGGGAGCACCGGCCGAGCGGGGCGCCTTCCCCTTCATCCCGATCCACTGCGCGCCGTCCCACCCGGCCACACCGTCGGTGCTCATCAGGCCGGTCTCGAAGGTGGACGGGAACGCGACGCCGACCGGGCGGCCTTCGGTGTCCCAGACGGTGACGGTCCAGTGGTAGCGGGTGGAGGCGCCGAGCGGCTTGCCCGCGTAGCGGACGGCGACGGAGTCGGAGGAGCGGACGCGTCCGCTGTTCCAGAGGTCCGCGCGCGCGGCGGACAGTTTGTCGGGCGAACTCGCCACAAGGATCTGGTACGACCCCTGGCTCCGGCCACGGGTTGCCGACCGTATGTGCCACCCGAAGCGCGGCCTGTCCGCGTCCATGCCCAGGGGATCGGTGCGGTGTTCGACGGTCAGCGCCCCCACCGCGTGGCCCTCCGGAAGCCGGGACGCATCCGCGGCGGCGGCACTCGTTCCGCCTCCCGGGACACCCACCCCGGCCCCTGCCGACACGGCTCCGGCCGTCGCGGCGAGCACGGTCCGACGACGCACTGCATCCTGATTCACGCCTGCTTCCTCCGGTTATGAATCGATTCAAAAACAGGGTCACGTCACCATCCGGCCAGCGGTGGGTAACGTTTTCCGAAGAGATGTGGGCCCGACCCTAGAGAGCACCCCACGGGGCGTCAAGACGCCGGGCATACACTCGGCCGCAGCGTTTCCCAGAGAGGCAAGGGACCGGATGGAGCCGCCAGCACCGCGTCGCAGGGTCACCATCGTCGACGTGGCACGTCACGCCCAGGTCTCCACGACCGCTGTGTCGAAGGTGCTGCGCAATGCCTACGGCGCCAGCCCCGAGATGCGTGCCAAGGTGCGGCGCGCGATCGACGAGCTGGGCTACCGGCCGCACGCGGGCGCCAGGGCGTTGCGCGGTCAGACGTACACCATCGGCGTCATGCTGCCCGACATCCGCAACCCGTTCTTCCCCGAGATCCTGGACGGCATCACGGGTTCACTGGAGGACACCGAGTACCAGGTGTTCCTCGGGCCGGGCTGCAACGGCGAGAAGGCGGAGGCCCGCGTCACCGAGGCGATGATCGATCGCGGCATGGACGGCATCGTCCTGGTCGCCCCCGTATCCTCCCGAGCCCGCCTCGAGCACGTCGCCTCCGCCGTGCCGACCGTCGTCATCGGCCGCCACGGGACGTCCCCGCTCTTCGACACCGTGGCCGACGACGACATCGAGGGCGCGTCCCTGGTCGTCGGCCACCTCGCCGGTCTCGGGCACCGCAGGATCGCCCACATCGAGCACCACGAAACCGATCCCGCGCGCCTCGCCGAGATGCCCAACGCCCGGCGCGCCGACGGATACCGGCAGGCTATGCGGGCGCACGGCCTGGAGGAATGGACCGACGTCGTGTCCACCAGCTACACCCAGGAGGGCGGGTACAAGGGCGCGCAGCAGTTGCTGGCCCGCCCGCACCGGCCCACCGCCGTCTTCGCCGGAGCCGACATCGTCGCCATGGGTGTACTGGAAGCGGTCGCCGAGGCCGGACTGACCGTCCCCGGCGACATCTCCGTGGCCGGCTACGACAACACCACCTTCGCCGCGTTCGGCCCCATCTCCCTGACCAGCGTCGACCAGGCAGGACACGAGATGGGCAGGAACGCCGTACGCCTTCTGCTGGACCGGATCGCCGACCGGCACAGGCCGTCGACCCGGGTCATGCTCTCCCCCACGCTCATGCCACGCCGGACCACGGCCCCGCCGTCGGCGTAGGCGAGCCCGCCGACCGAGCGCAGGGCTGTTCGGCGGAAAACGTTATACATCGAGGGGCCTTCCGGAGACAGCGGACTGGGGAGCGTCATGAGGAACGCAAGGCAGAAGGGGTTCGCTCGGCAACGTGCTTGGCCCTGAGCTCGGCCCTCCTTATCTCGTTCGAGGTCTTCTCCCACCCCTTGCGCAACAGGTGCAGGGCACCGGCGGGGAGGACGAGCAGGAACACGGCGATGAAGTACCACCAGAGGTAGCCGCGCAGTCCGAACCGCTCGGGAAGCATGGACGAGGGGTCGGCCGGGTCGATCAGCACGGTCGTCTTCTTGCCTTCGTCGCTGGCCAGGGCCGAAGCCCGCTCCTGGTAGGTGCGGCCCGCCACGGTCCAGGTGTGCACGCACGTGTAGGTCGGCACGCTGCGGTCGTTGCTGCTCGGGCTGCGCTCGCAGTCGGAAACGACGGCCGCCACGGCCGAGCGGTGGTCGAGGTACTCCTTCTGGTTGCCGATGCCGAGGCTCAGTGAGCCGAAGAGCGTCGCGAAGGCCGCGACGACCAGGACGGCCGCGAAGGGGAACTCTCCGGCGTCGCGTGCGGCGTCCAGCCGCCGTAACGCCTCGTGCCGCAACCGCCCTGCGGCCGCCGCCACCAGCGCGGCGCCGCCGGCTGCCGCCCAGCCCCCGATCGTCCACGGTCCTTGGTCGTCCGCCAGTCGCGCGATGATCAGAATCGCGGCCAACGCCCCCACGCACACCAGCGTGGACAGCACGAGCATGATGCCGCTCCAGCGCACGAGAAGGACATTCGTCCCGGACAACGGCCTTTCGGCTGCGGCCTGTTCGGCGATACGGATCGCCTCCGCCACCACCGCCTCACCCTCCAGGTGGCGTACTTGCCGGAGGAGCCGTTCGACCCGGGCCGCCAGTTCGTCCCGCGCGGTACGGGCATCGTGCAGCTCCCGGCGCAGGCGTTCCGCCTCGTCGCCGACGCGGTGCAGCCGGCCGCGCACCTGCGACAACTTGCGCCGGGCATCGCGTTCCCGGGCCAGTGCGGCGTCCCGCTCGGTCACCGCGCTCAGCAGCTTCCACACCGGCGGGTTGAGATGCTCCAAGGCCCCCATGTACAGCCGGTCGGTCAGCCGGCGCTCCTCATCGTCCACGCTCGTGCCCCGATGACGGGCGCAGACGGTGTGGATCGTGCGGACGAAAGACCGCTCCGGCACCTTCTTGCCGGCGAGGAACTTCGACAGGTCAGGACTGCTCACTTTCAGGGCCTTCGCCGCCTGGCCGTCCGTGTCGAATGACCTGTCGACCAGCTCCCGCAGGTGCTTCGCCCATTGCTCAACGGCCGGCGGCAGGCTGCCTTGCTCGAGCGGAGCCCGGGAACGCCCCACCGGCCGCCGCGCTCTGCCCGAGCGCTCCGGTTCGTCCTGCCTCACCACATCGGCCCTCTCATCGTTCCCGCCCAACTGACGTCCCGCTCACCGGTTTCTTGCACCTCGAGCAACAATCCGCAGCCTTCACGCCCCTGATCGCGGCTCGGAAAAAGTCGCCGTCAGGGCGTTCTTGCGCTTGGAGCAACAAACCGCCGTGCCCGACGCTGGAGGCACATCCGGCCCAGACGGACACCACCGCCGAGGGCCTCGCGCGCCTTGCCGCGACTCTCCACCCGAGGACCGCACGCGCGCCCTGATCGTCTGTCCGTCCGCCGTGCACGACCTCGTGCCCGCATCCCAGGAAGCACCGCTCATGTCCACGCTTGCCCTGCTGGTCGTCCTGCTGCTGGTGATGGTCGCCCTCCTGACCGCCGCCGGCCTCGCCTATGCCGTACACCGCCACCCCGCTCTCGCACAGCCGCTCACCGTCGGCTTGTCCGGGCTGGGCCTGCTGGGGGCCCTGGTGGCCGCCATCATCGCGCGCTGACCGGGAAGACCGGGCGGTCAGAGTCGTCGCGTGGCCGGGCGGTGTGGTGGTGTCAGTCCCCACGCCGGTGCGGCCTTGCACCACACCCGGGTCACACCGTGTCCGGGTGCAGTCCGGCGTCGCGGGCGAGCAGCGCCGCCTGCACCCGGTTGTCGCAGTCGAGCTTGGTCAGGATGCGGCTGACGTAGGTCTTCACGGTGGCTTCGCTCATGTGCAGCCGCCTGCCGGTGTCCGCGTTGGACAGGCCCTCGCCGAGCAGGGCGAGGACATCGCGCTCCCGTGCGGTCAGTCCGTCGAGGCGGCGCCTGGCCTCCTCCGCGCGGGCGGTGGCCAGGGGGGAGGCAAGGGCGTCCGCCACGTGCCGGGTGGCCGCCGGCGAGAGATACGCGTTGCCGGCAGCCGCCGCCCGCACCGCGTGGATCAGCTCATCGGGCGCGGTGTCCTTGAGCAGAAAGCCCGCGCCGCCGTGGCCGAGCGCGCGCAGTACGTTGTCGCGCTCGCCGAAGGTGGTGAGGATCAGCACCCGTACCTGCGGCGCGGCGCGGCCCAGCTCGGCCAGTGCCGTCAGCCCGTCCATCACCGGCATCTGGATGTCCAGCAGAGCCACGTCGACGGCGGTGCCCCGAGCGTGCTTCACCGCCTCCCGGCCATCGCCGGCCTCGGCGACCACGTCGATGTCGTCGGCCGAGTTGAGGATCATCCTGATGCCGGCTCGGATGAGCGGCTCGTCGTCGGCGACGAGGACCCGGATCACACGGCCTCCTGAGCGGTGTCGGTCGGAAGGCGATGGCATGGCTTCGCCATCATGCCTTGATCCGGTCGGGGTTCATCGCGCGTACGGGCTATATCGCGGGCCGGTCATCTCTCGGGCCTACGAATCAACTCTCGGCCCTGCGGATCAACTCTCGTCCTTGAAGGTCTGCTTCGTGACCAGCTTCCCGTCGCGGAAGCAGAACCGGAAGATGGTCGAGGTGTCGTCGAGGTCGTCGGACGCGAAGTGGCGGCAGGTGGCGTCCTTGGGTATCCGCGGGCCCTGGTCCTCCAGTTCCGCCGTGAGGAAAGAGTCCTCTTCGGGCAGCTCGGCCTGCACGTCGGCTTCGGCATCGCCCTCTTTCGCCGACTCGTACACGCTCACCGGGATCGTGGACTTGTCCAGTTCGTCCATCAGCGCGCTCACCCCCCATATGCCGAGGGCGATCACGCTCACGACGAGGACGACGGCTGTGACGGCGCAGCCGATGGCCACGTTCTTCTTGCTGCTCATGAGGGCGGCGTACTCCCCGTGCTTGTCGGAACGGTTGATGACCGTTCCAGCGTTGCCCTCGGGTGCCGCCCCTGACTGTCCTCCAAAGTCGTCGTCCGCGCTGACGGAGGTCGCATCGTCCGGGCGGGGCACGGGCTGGCCGTGCCCGGTGCCGTAGGGCAGCATCCCCGCGATGCGGAATCCGCCGTCCGCGGTGGGGCCGGTGTGCACCATGCCGCCGACGAGCCGGGCCCGCTCCCGCAGGCCCGTCAGTCCCTGACCGCCGCTGATCGCTGCCGGGGCACCCGGCGCCCCGGCCGGTGCGGGCCCGTTGGCGACCTCCACCACCAGGCTGTCGGGCTCGTAGCGCAGGGCGACGGTGATCGAGGCGCCCGGGGCATGCTTGTGGGCGTTGGTCAGGCCCTCCTGGGCTATGCGGTACGCCGCGTGGTCGGCGGCGGGCGCCAGGGGCCGGGCAGCGCCGGACCGGTGCAGTTCCACGGTCGCGCCCGCGGCCCGGGACGTTGCCACCAGGACGTCGATGGAGGCCACAGCGCGGGAGAGCGGGCGCCCGCCGCCCGCGTGGGTGGCCGTGGCCGGAGAGGGGCCGGCGTGCTCGGTGGGGTCGTCGAGCCGGTCCGGATCGTGCCGGTCTTCCTTGAGGATTCCGACGGCCTCGCGCAGCTCCCCCATGGCAGCCACGGAGGCGTCACGCAGGATCCGGACGCCTTCCCGCTGGCGGTCGGTCAGGTCCGGATCAACCTGGAGGGCGCCCGTGTGCACGGAGATCAGGGCGAGTTGGTGGCCGAGGCTGTCGTGCATGTCCTGGGCTATGCGGCCTCGCTCCAGCAGGCGCGCCTGTCGTGCCACCATCGCCTGCTCGCGCACGAGCTGGGCGTTGTTCCGCTGCAGGGCGTCCAGCAGCGAGCGGCGTTGCGCCCGGTAGCGAGACATCAGGCCCGGCACGATCCCGAGTGTGAGAAACGCCGCCGCGCTCAGCGCGCCCGTGACCGGAAGCGCCAGGCCTGAGCCACTGATCTCCTCGTGCGCGGACAGCCCGGTATGGAGGACGAGTGCGGCAGCGAAGGCAGCGATCACGCGCCCGGGCTTGGTGATGCGGCTTCCCGCCGACCAGCTCGCGTAGACCATCAGCGGCACCGCGGACAGCAGTACCGCTGCCGCACCGGCGGAGACGACCAGCACCGTCACCGGCAGCGCACGCCTGATCAGCGACAGCACGGCAATGCCCGCCACGACAGCGAAGGTTCGCAGGCCATAACCGGCCCTCACCGCTTCGAACAGCACCGCGATCCCGGCGAGGGCGACGGTGAGCACGATCTCTCCGGCTATCCTTCTGCGGCTCCAGGGGGACGCGGCGGCAAGCCGGCGGAGGAGCGGCCGTACGGTGCGGGCGGTCTGTGCTTCGTCCTGTTCCACGGCCCGACGATAGTCAGCGCCCGGGAGCACGGCGTCATCCCTGCGTCGTGACGGCGAACGACGAAAGTCGACAACCACAGGTGGGACAGGCGCTGCCGGGCGCGCCGCCGCCGTCGCCATTGGTCGCTGCGGGTCACGACTTCCGGGGACTGCTTCGAGCCGCCCGTCGCGGTGACGATGGTGCGGCAGGCCGAGGTCGTCACCTGATGGCGCTCGACAAGAAGTTCGGGCTGCGCGACCGGTACGTGCTCGACATCGCAGCTCCCGGCCTCGACCGCCGCACCGCAGAACCACTCGAACCACCGAACCGCCCGAAGAGGAAAGGTTGCATGGAAGCGATCAAGGAGCCCGACTGGAACATCATCGGAATCCTCGGGGCCGCCCGCGGTGCCCGGGGATCCGCCGAGGGACCCACGGGCACCGAGCACCTGCTGGCCGGCATCACCACGGCCAAAGGGCCGGCGCGCAAAGCACTCGACGACGAGGGAGCGACCAAGACCGCGCTGATGGCGGTGCTGCGGGACAGAATGGACCGGGACGGTGCCTGGAGCGATGCCGACGACGCAGAGGGAAGCGTTGCCGCACAGGACGTGCTGGGCGACGACGGTGACCGGGACCGCCTCACCGGCGCCGCGGCCAGAGCGCTGACCGCGGCGATGAAGCGGGCACAGCGGGAGGACGCGGCGAAGTTCACCGCCGTTCACCTGCTGCGGGCGTTGCTGGAGGAGGACAACCGCGCGGTGGAACTGCTGGGCGCGTGCCGCGTCTCACCGCAGGCCGTGCGCGCCCGGCTCGACGGCGGAGCCGGAGGCCGACAGGACGACGGCCTCGCCCCCCTTCTTCACTCCACCCGCGACGTGCTCCTCGGCCGTAGCCACTATCGGCACATGCCCTTCCTCCAGCGGTGGGTGCTCAAGTTCTGCGGGATCAACTGGGCGTCGACGCCGGCCTTTTGGGTCAGTAGGGAGACCTACGACCAAGCACGCCGTCTCGGCAACCGCGAGGTGGGCACCGAGCATGTCCTGCTGGCGGTTCTGGCCACCCACGAGGTCGCGCTGCGGTATCCGCACCTGGCAACGGCGAGTACCCCTTCTCCCGACACCCGGTACGCGGGCGGTGAGCGGCTGGCCCGCCTGGGCCTCGACTACGCCTCGGTTCACCATGCCCTGACCGGTGACCGCGTCCTCCTGACGGCCGACGCCCGGCCCGCCAAGCAGTACCTCGATGAGGCCACACGCCCGCGCGCGGTGCGGTCCGCCGATTCCGGCAACCCATCGACGAACGACCGGGGCACCGGTCCCCTGATCGAAACCCTCCTGAGGGAGAAGACACGAGCCCGGCAGCTGGTCGACGCGTTGACCACAGCTTCCGGCGACTGATCCGATTCGCCGCTTCTCCGCGTCCTCAGCCGCGCCGCACCGCACCGAGCTGAGCCCGGTGCAGGCCGGGGGCGGTGAATCGCTGGGCCACCGTGCGCAGCACGCGGGCCATTGCCTGGGCGGGTGGGGTGGCGGGGCGGGCTGTGGCGCGGGCGAGGAGGATGCGGCGCGTGGGGGCCCGAACGTCGGAGGCGAAGGGCAGGAGACGTACGTCGCTGCGGCGGCTGGTGAGGGCCAGGCGGGGGGCGAGGGCGATGCCGAGCCCGGCGGCGACCATGGCCTGTGCCTCCTGGTAGTCGTGCGAGGAGTAGGCGATCCGCGGCTCGAATCCCGCCTGGCGACAGCTTCGGCGCAGGACGTCGGCGACGGGATGGTTGTCGGCGCGGATGATCCACTCCTGGTCGGCGAGGTCGCCGATGCGCACGGAGGGATGGGTGCGCAGGGGTGAGTCGGCGGGGACGACCAGCACCGTGGGGTCGTCCAGGAGGTGGGTGAGGGAGAGCGCCGGATCGTCGAGGCGGTTCCACTCGTAGTCCCAGAGCAGCCCCTGCTCCACCTCTCCGGTGTGGAGCATCTCCCGGAGCTCCGCGAGGACTCCGGCGCGTACCTCGATACGGATTCCGGTGTGGCGGCGACGGAAGCGGGTGAGCGCGAGGGGCAGCAGGGACGCGCTCGCCGTGGGGAAGGAACCGAGCCGCAGCGTGCCCTGGTCGAGGGCCGTGAAGGAGTCCAAGTCGGCTTGCGCCGCGCGCAGTTCACGGCGGATCGCCTGACCTCGCCCGGCCAGCGCGGCACCCGCCGGGGTGGGTCGGATCCCGCGTGGCAGCCGCTCGATCAGGGGCTGTCCGGCCTCCTGCTCCAGCAGGGACATCTGCTGGGAGGCGGCAGAGGTGGTCATGCCCAGCGCCTCCGCCGCGGCGGTGAGCGAGCCGCGTTCGGTGGCTTCGGTGAGCAGCAGCAGTCGGCGCACGTTCAGCATGTCTCCGACTCTAGGCGACTTTAGCTCAGCTAAACCCATGTGAAGCGAACTGCGATTGTTCCGAAGTCACGCCTCTGCGAAGGTCTCCGCAATCGCCGAGCGGTTCACCGGCCCGCAATGCGCCCGTAACCACCGCCTCGGCCCTTCCCTCCCCTTCGTTGATCAAGGAAGAGCTCAGACGTGCACACTCCCGCGACCCTGGTGCGTGGCGGCACCAGCAAATGCTGGCTGTTCAACCAGGTCGACGTTCCCGCCGACCGTGGCGAACTGGAGAAGCTGCTGGTCTCCGCGTACGGCGCCACCGATCCCGCGGAACTGGACGGCGTGGGCGGGGCGACCCCCACCACCTCGAAGGCGGCGGTGGTGAGCGCCTCCCCCGAACCCGGCGTGGACGTGGACTATCTCTTCGCCCAGGTGGGCATCGGCACGGGCTCGGTCGAGTGGACGAGCAACTGCGGCAACTGCGCCACGGGGATCGCCTTGTACGCGGTCGCAAAGGGCATGGTGGCGATCACCGGTGACCGGACTCGTGTGGTGATGCGCAATACCAACACCGGCGCGGTCCTCGAAGGACTCGTGGACACCACCGGTGGCGTCGTCCACCACTTCGGCCGTCAGACCGTACCCGGCACCCGTGCCGGCGGGGTCGCCGTCGGCCTCACCTTCCGCGACCCGGCCGGCGGCACCACCGGTTTACTGCTCCCCACCGGGCAGGCCGTACAGGACCTGCCGGTCGCTGCCGCCGAGCCGGTACGGGTGAGCATGGTGGACGCCGGAGCACCCGTCGTCCTCGTCGACGCCCTCGGCGCCGGACGCACCGGCGCCGAGCCACTGGAGCGGATGGGCACGGACGTGCCCTGGCTGCGTACCGTGCGTCATACCGCCGCACCGCTGATGGGGCTGCTCGAACCGGGTGAGGAACCGGGCGACGCGGTGCCCAAGGTGGGCCTGGTGGGCCCGCCGGTGCGGTACGCCACCACCCTCGGGGAGCAGATCGCCGCCGAGGACTACGACATCTCGGTGCGCATGCTCAGCATGAACGCCCCGCATCCCGCGATCGGTCTCACCTCCGCCGTCGCCGTCGCGGCGGCCGGGTTGGTCGAGGGTTCCGTGGTCTGCCGGACCGCGGGCGGCCCGACCGACGAGTGGCTGCGTCTCGGCACACCCGCCGGCATCGTCGCGGTCCGCTGCGCCGACGTACGGGACGGCCTGCCGCGGCGGGTCACCGTACAACGCGCGGCGCGGCTGCTCGCCGACGCACGTATCTACGTCCCGGAGACAGGCCGCGTCCACGTCCCGGAAGCAGGCCGCACGCAAGCCGCCTGAACCGGGACGGACATCACCTCGGTCGGCCGGTCCCCCAGCCGTCCGCACCGGGATACCCTCGCGCCCTCGGGGCGCGCCCCTCCCCATCGCACCAAGGACAAAGATGTCTGCTGAAGTGATCTCCATAGGCGCGCTGCTGGTGATGTTCGTGGTCGGCACGGTGCTGCCGATCAACCTGGGCATCCTCGCCTTCGTCGCCACCTTCGTCGTCGGCACCGCTTCGCTCGGCCTCACCGAGGACGAGATCTTCGAGGGGTTCCCTGCGAAGCTCTTCGTCACCATCGTCGGGGTCACCTACCTGTTCTCCGTCGCCCGCCGCAACGGCACCATCGACTGGCTCGTCGCGGCCGGCGTACGGCTGGTGCGCGGCAAGGTCGCGCTCATCCCCTGGGTGCTGTTCCTGGTGGCCGCCCTGCTGACGGCGTTCGGCACCTTCACTCCCGCGGCGGTCGCGATCCTCGCGCCGATCGGCATGAACTTCGCCTACCGCTACAAGCTCAACCCGCTGGTCGTCGGCATGATGGTGATCAGCGGCGGGCACGCGGGCGCGTTCTCCCCGCTCGCCGTCTCCGGTGCGCTGGTGCTCGGCCTGGTCGACAAGACCGAACTGCACGTCTCCGCGGTGACGCTGTTCAGCGCCAGCTTCCTGATCAACCTGGTGCTCTCGGCACTCACCTACGTGCTGCTCGCCAAGCGCCCCGTCCCGCTGGCCGAGGGTTCCGGGGAAGCGGCCGAGGACGAGGACCTCGCGGTGTCCGGCAGGCCCGACTGGCGCCAGTGGCTCACCCTCGCCTCCCTGATGGCGCTGGTGGTCGGCGCGCTCGGCTTCCATCTGGAGATCGGCTTCCTGGCCCTGGCGGCCGGTGCGCTGCTGGCCCTGGTGGACATGAGGCGGCAGGAGAAGGCCGTGGACGGCGTCAGCTGGTCCACCCTGCTGCTGGTCGCGGGCATGATGACCTACATCGCCATGCTGGAGAAGGCCGGCATCATCGAGAACATCTCCGAGCACGCGGCGGGCCTGGGCGCACCGGTCGGCGTCGCCCTGCTGCTGTGCTTCACGGTGGCCATCACGTCCGCCTTCGCCTCCTCCACCGCGATCCTCACCGCGATCATCCCGATCGCCGTACCGCTGCTGCTCTCCAGCCACCTCAGCGCCGCCGGGCTGATCGCCGCTCTCGCCGTCTCCACGACGATCGTGGACACCTCGCCCTTCTCCACCAACGGCGCACTGGTCCTCAGTAACGCCCGCGGGGTGGACCCCCGCCGCTTCTACCGCCAGGTCATCGGCTACACCGGCGGAATCGTCGCCCTCGGACCCATCGTCGCCTGGGGCGTACTGGTCCTGCCCTGGTCGTAGCGCAAGCCCGCCGCGTGCTCCGCTCCCGCACCGCCCTGATGAAAGCCGCCGTCCGCCTGGTCTCCGAGCACGGCACCACCGCCCTCCCCGTCATCGACCTCTCCGAGGCCGCCGACGTCAGCAGGCAGCTGGTGTACATCCAGTTCGGGGACCACGACGCGCTCCTCGTGACGGCCGAGACCGAACTGGTCGAGCGGGAGCTCATCGCCGCCGGGGCAGGGGACGACAGTTCCGCTGCGGAGCATGGCGATCCTGCTCGTCGACCTCATGCGGGCGAGTGACGCCCCGCCGAGCCAGTACGAGCGCCTGGGCCTGCCCGACGACGGGCCCGTGACCGACACGCACCTGCTGGTGCGCGAGCAGCGTCACCAGGCCGAACAGGCCGCCGAACCGCTCCCCCGGCCTGAGGACTTCCCCGCGGGCCGCTTCTCAGCCCTGTCCGGCGGCATGTTCCCCACGGCGACGCTGCGCGTACTCGCGGAGGAACTGTCGGCACTGTGAGGCGGTGTCCTGTCCTTACAGCTGGCCGACGGCCTGGACGAGGTGGTCGACGTCCTGCTCGGTGGTGGCGAAGGAGGTCACGAAGCGGACGACACCCGGCTCCCAGCGGTCGTGGTAGAAGACGTAGCCGTCGGCCAGCAGACCGTCGATGGCCTGCTGCGGGAGTCGGCAGAAGAGAATGTTGGCGTCGGCCGCGCCGAGCAGACCGACCTCCGGTATCGCCTTGAGGCCCTCCTGGAGTCGCGCGGCCATCGCGTTGGCGTGGCTCGCGTTGCGCAGCCACAGTTCGTCGGTCAGGTAGGCCTCGAACTGGGCGGCGTGGAAGCGCATCTTGGAGGCGAGCTGGCCGGCCCGCTTGGCGCGGAAGGCGAGTTCGGCGGTGAGGGAGCGGTCGAAGACGACGATCGCGTCGGCGGTCATCGTGCCGTTCTTGGTCGCGCCGAAGGAGAGCAGGTCGACCCCCGCCCGCCAGGTCGTCTCGGCCGGGCTGCAGCCGAGCGCGGCGACGGCTCCGGCGAAGCGGGCACCGTCCATGTGCAGACGCAGGCCCGCCTCCTTGGCGATCGGACTAAGGGTGTGCAGCTCGTCGAGGGTGTACACGGACCCGGTCTCGGTGGCCTGCGTGATGCTCACCACCGAGGGTTCCACACTGTGCACGTCCCCGGCCTTGTGCCGTACGGCCGCCCGCAGTTCGGCCGGGTCGATCTTCCCGTCATGGCCGCCGAGCGGGACGAGCTTGGCGCCCGCCGTGTAGAACTCGGGCGCCCCGCACTCGTCGTTGTTGATGTGGCTCTCGCGGTGGCACAGCACGCTGCCCCAGGGCGGGGTGAGCGCGGCCAGGCTCAGGGCGTTGGCGGCGGACCCGGTGGAGACGAGCAGCACGTCGACGTCACGCTCGAAGACCTCGCACAGGCGGCGCCGGACATCGCCGGTGATGGTGTCGGCGCCGTACGGGAGGGCCTGGCCGGAGGCCGCGCGGGTCACGGCGTCGACGATCTCCGGGGAGGCGCCGGCGACGTTGTCGCTGCTGAAGACGCGAGCCACGGGGACGGTGGTGCTCATGGTCGGGTTCCTTGCTGTTCGTGGACGGAGGGTGCGGCGACGGCGGCGTCGATGAGCTGGCGCAGGGCGCCGTAGTAGACCTCGTGGTCGGTGACCGCGGGCACGATCGCGGCGAGGTTGCCGCTCAGCACCGGGAAGCTCTCCGGGTCGAGTGCGGCCAGCGCGGTGCGGGTGGCTGCCTGAGCGGACTTGGGATCGCGGTGGTCGACGAAGCCGGCGCTGCCGAGGGTGAGCAGGTACATCCGCCGGTACGCGGTGATCGCCTCCTCGGGAGTCATTCCGGCGGCGAGGCTGTCGGCGAGCTGCGGCTCTACCAGGCGGGCCAGCAGATGAGGGCCGAGCCAGGGCCGCGTGCCGCGCAGGGCGAGCAGTCCCGGATGGTTCGCCAGCAGCCGGTAGAGCGCGGTGAACCGGGTCTCGGTGGCGGCGGCCCAGTCGGTGTCCGGCCCGGCCTCCGGCAGTCGGGCGGCCAGATGGTCGATGCACAGGTCCAGCAGGCCGGCCAGGTCGGTGCACCGGCGCTGGAGCGAGGCGAGGGAGATCTCCAGTCGCGCCGCCAGCGCACGGAAGGTCAACGCCTCAGGGCCGCCCTCGTCGATCAGGAGGAGGGCGGTTTCGGCGATGCGGTCCGGGGTCGCGCGGTCCAGTGAGGGTGAGTGCCGAGGCATACGGGTCATCGTACGATACAGCGTATCGCTTGCCCTAGTGGGCGTCGCCGATTCGACGACGGCGATTCAGGACCGCCCACTACATTGCGCAGCGCAAGGGACGCCGCGCGCATGCGGGGTGTCCACTCCGACCCGATAGGGGAGGATATATGGCAAAACTACGCAGAATCGGCAAGGGGGAACACCCGTGAGCAGCAGCCCTCCCGGCAAGCTGGGCTACGAGGACGTACGGCCTGACCGCACTGGCCAGGCCGAGGCCTTCGACGCCATCGGCGACCACTACGACGAGGCCTTCCCGCACAAGGAAGGGCAGATCGCGGCCGCCGCGTGGCTCGTGCACTCCCTGCCGGCCGGGTCCCGCGTGCTGGACCTGGGGTGCGGCACCGGGCTCCCGACCGCCCGACAGCTGACGGAGGCGGGCTTCGAGGTCATCGGCGTCGACCTGTCGGGCGGAATGGTCGCTCTTGCCCGCGAGTACGTGCCCGACGGCACCTTCCACCAGGTGGACATCGCCGATCTGCGGCCGGGAGGCCCCTGCGACCTCGGCCGGTTCGACGCGGTGGCCGCCTTCTTCTCCCTGCTCATGCTGCCGCGCGCCGAGATCCCCCTCGCGCTGCGGACCGTCCACGAGCTACTGGCGCCGGACGGCATGTTCGTCCTGTCGATGGTGGAGGCCGACGTGGACGACTTCTCGATCCCGTTCCTCGGAAAGACCATCCGGGTGTCCGGCTACCTGCGCGACGAGCTGAGGGAGACCGTCGAGGCGACCGGCTTCGAGATCGTCGAGGAGGCCTCCTACACCTACGCACCCGCGAGCGCCGACGTACCGCCCGAGGTGCAGATCTTCCTGCGCTGCAGGCGGCACGGCTGACGGCTCCCTCTCCGCCCGCAGCGGCAGGGGCACCCCCAGACGGAAGCGACACTGTGACGAAGCACCTGGGAGCTCATGAACACCCCGGCAGGGAGGCCAGGGCGAGCGAACATGTCACGACCCCGCGTCGGCCACAGCTCCTCGGACCGCAGACCGACCGGCTCCGCTACCTCGACGAGGCGACACGCCGGATCGCCCGCGGCATCGATCTCGACGAGACGTTGCACCAACTGTGCCGGGCGGCCGTGCCGGCCTTCGCCGATACGGCCTTCGTTCACCTGTCCGATCCGCTGCCGGTCGGGGACGAAGGTCCTGGCGCCCCCGCCATGCTGCGGCTGCACCGTACGGACCGGGCGCCGCCGAGGGATCCGGCCGCCCACGGGCCCGGTCTCCCCCCGGAGACCTCGGCGGACGTGCGACCGGCGGACGTCGTACGCCCGGCTGCCGACGGCCGGCTGGCCGAGCTGCTGCGAACCGGGCAGCCCGTCTCGGGGGACGCCTCCGGAGTCGCTCCCGCCCTGGCCGAGTTGCTGGGACCGGTGAGTGTTCCCGGAGCGGCGCGACCCGGACCGCGGCTGATCATCGCCCCGCTGCGCGGCCGCCGCCACGTCATGGGCAGTGTCGTCCTCATCCGCCGCCCCGACCGGCCCGCCTTCACCGAAGACGACCTGCTCGTCGCCTCCCAGCTCGCCACCCACACCGCGCTCGGCGTCGACAAGGCCGCGCTCTACCTGCGCGAGACATCGGTCGCCGCCGCACTGCAGCGCACGATGCTCCCCCCGGCACTGCCCCAGCCGACCGGAGTCCGGCTGGCGAGCCGATACCTGCCCGCCTCGCGGGCCTCCCAGGTGGGCGGCGACTGGTACGACGCGATACCCCTGCCCGGCAACCGTGTAGCGCTGGTGATCGGCGACGTCATGGGCCATTCCATGACGTCGGCCGCCATCATGGGCCAGCTGCGCACCATCGTGCAGACCCTGGCCGGGCTCGACCTTCCTCCCGACGAGGTCCTGCACCATCTCGACGAGCAGGCGGAGCGGCTGGGCAGTGAGCACCTGGCGACCTGTCTGTACGCGATGTACGACCCCGTACTGCATCGGCTGCTGGTCGCCAACGCCGGTCATCCACCCCCGGTGCTCCTCCACTCGGACGGCCGGGAGGAGGTACTGCCGATCCCGCCCGGGGCGCCGATCGGCGTCGGCAGCAGCGTCTTCGAGTCCACCGAGATGCACGCGCCGTCCGGAGCGACTCTGCTGCTGTACACCGACGGGCTCGTCGAGTCCCGCGACTCGGACGTGCTGTCCGGCGTGGAGCGGTTGTGCGCACACCTGCGCGCTGCGACTGCCGGTCCGGAACCCCCGTCGCTGGAAGTCCTGTGCGACCAGGCACTCGGCTCGCTGGGCACGCGCGACCGGGACGACGACATCGCGCTGCTCGCGGCCCGTCTCGAGGGCATCCTGCCCGAGGCGGTGGCTTACTGGTACATGGCTCCCCGGCCGCAGACCGCGGGGCAGGCTCGCCGGCTGACGCGGAGAACACTGCGCCACTGGGGCCTCGACGCGATGGTGGAGCCGGCCGAACTGCTGGTCAGCGAGGTGGTGGCGAACGCCGTACGCTTCGCGTCCCGGCCGATCACCCTGCGCCTGCTCCGCACGGACGTACTCCGCTGCGAAGTGGGCGACGACTCGCCGCAGGTGCCTAGGATGCGGCACGCCAGGCTGAGTGACGAGGGCGGCCGGGGACTCTTCCTCGTCGACCAGCTGGCCGAGCGCTGGGGGGCGACCAGGGTGAGCACGGGCAAGGTCGTCTGGTTCGAACAGGCGCTGCCCGGCCGGGAATGACAGGGGGCGGCGTGTGGCCCGCCCTGTCGGCATCGTCCGCCGGCAGGATCAGTCCAGGGACAGCTGCCGTTCGCGGTCGGTGTCCCAGGCGGCGAGGTCCACGACCCGGTCGTCCGGGAAGAGCGCGCACGTGCGACCGTCGGCCACGAAGACGCTGAGCGGGGCGGCGTCCAGCGCTGACAGGGCCACGGACGTGGCGACGATGTGCGTGACGTCGCAGACGGCACCGATGCGGAACAGCGACCGCGACTCCGTGGTGACCTCGTCTCCCCCGGCCCGCAGGACGATGCGCTGGTCGGCGGCTACCGCGCGGGTGGTGACCGCGACCGCGAGGTTCTCCAGCCCGTCGGAGGCGACGGCCGCCAGCGCGCGGGCCCGCCGGACGCAGAGGCGTTCGAGCAGGAAGCGGTCGCCGCCACGGCCCAGGACGACGGGGATGCCGAGGGCGCGGGCCAGGGGCAGACAGGGTGCGTGCGGATTGCGCTCGACGGCGACGACACGCAGCCCGAGGCGGCGCAGCTGGGCCGACAGGCGCAGGCCCACCTGCCCCAGCCCGACCACGACGACATGGCCCCGGCGGGGGATCGAGCGGGCTCCCAGGATGGTCGTCATGCGGTGCCCGGTGAATCGGTCGACCACGCCGGCGGTGAAGACGGCCGCCAGGATCAGGGTGAAGAGCATGGAGGCGGCGGAGAAGATCTTGTACCACCCGGGTCCGTGCTCGGCGGCCGGTGACGAGCCGATCGTGGTGAGCGTACGGGCGGCGTGCCAGGTAGCGTCGGTCCAGTGCTCGTGCAGCACGAGGACGCCCAGGGTGACATCCGCGGCGAGGACCGTGAGCAGGGCTGCGAAGCTCGCGACGAGTGCCCTGGCCGAGGTGCCGAGCGAGCGGAACCAGGCGGGGAGGGCGCTGCGCGGCCGGGAGCGCCCGCCGGCGGTGAGGGCTCGCCTGGGGACCCGTTCGACGACGGTGGTCCGGCCTTCGCGGCGGACCCCGACCACGTCGTCTCCGGCCGGCAGGAGCATGGCGTACCGCGGTGCGAGACAGCTGGCGAGGAGGCTGGGCACGATGACGTCGGTCGTGCTCAGCACCGTGCAGTTCGGGACCGTCCGTGAGACCTCGTCCGCGACCGTGCGGTCGAAGATGGTCACGACCAGGCGGACGCCGGGCTTGAGATGCTCGGCCAGCAGCGCGTAGCGCAGGGCGACGATGTCGTCCCGGGAGACGATGACGATGCCGTCGGCCGGCTCTCGCAGACGCCTGCGCAGAGCGTCGTCGTCGGGGCGGCTCAGGCGGTCCGCGGTGCTGCCCCAACGGCTGATGCGCGCGGCGGCACAGCCGCCCAGGGCCTCGTCGTCCTCGATGATGACGATGTGCTGCCCTGGTGCCGGGACCGGGGCAGCAGCTGGGGCGTGCGGGTGGGCGTCGTCGTGCGGGGTCCGTGGACTCAACCCTTCGGCCTTTCTACGGCTGCCGGGGCCCGGAGTACCCCGTGATCGGCGATGATCGGCAAGGGCGCGGCGGATGGCCTGGTCGAGGCGTGCGCGGGGGGTGAGGCACGGTCGAGGGTGGGTGCCGAAGCGGTCTTTTTTGTACCACTCCCCCACGCGGGGCCGACTCGTCCGGCTGTCTGAAGTCTCCCGGCCGGATTCGTACGTCTGTCGAATGGTCCTCCCCCCTGGCGCCGCCCGCGACCGGCAGACCGGCGTCCCAGGCACCGGCCGACACGAAGGGCCGGTGTGCCCCACGGCCTGTAGAACGGAGAGAGCACCACCTGCCCGGGAGTCCCGATGACCGGTACCCACCTCCTCCGCACCCGCCGGAGAAGGCCTGCTCACGCCCCGCAGGCCATCGAGCCACCGGGGAACGCCCAGCTGGTCGTCGGCGTGCTGGCCGTGACGGCCCTGGTCGAGCTCCTCGGCGCGCTGTCCCGGTCCCCGGTGTGGCTCCTCGGGCTGCTGGTCTTCCTGCCGGGCACGGCGTCGGCCCTGTGCACGGTCCGGCAGACACGGTTCGTCTCCGCGTGGGCCACGCTCGTCGTCACCCTCACCGTGCTGCTCCGCCACGACGAAGGGGGCGGATGGCTCGACCGGACGCTGCTGGTGCTGTTCACCCTCGCGCTGGGGACGGCCTCGGTCTACGCCTGCGAGCGGCGTATCAGGCGCGAGGACGAGATGCTCCGCCTGCGCTCCACCGCCGCGGCCATGCAACGGCACATCCTGCGTCCCCTCCCCCTGGTCACCGACGACGTTCTGGTCAACGGTGTCTACGAGCCCGTGCAGGAGGATCGTCTCGTCGGCGGCGACATCTACGACGTCGTGGCCTCCCCCTGGGGGACCCGGGTGCTGATCGGGGACGTGCAGGGCAAGGGGCTGGCCGCCGTGGGCGCGGCGTTCGCCGTGATCGGTGCCTTCCGCGAGGCGGCGCACCGCGAGTCCACGCTCACTGCTCTCGTCGACGCCCTGGACACCGCGGTCGTTCGCCACAACTCCTACGCCGAACAGACCGGCGACGACGAACGGTTCGTCACGGCGCTCATCATCGGAGTCGACGACGGCCCCGAGGCGCAGCTCGTCAACTGCGGACACGTTCCGCCCTGGCTGATGCACGACGCCGAAGTGACCACACCGCCGCTGGACTCCGGTGTGCCGCTCGGTCTCGCCGGGCTGGCCGCCGAGCCCACGACCGTGCACTGGTTCGACTTCCCGGCCGGTTCGACGCTGCTGCTGGGCACGGACGGACTCACCGAGACCCGCGCGCCCGACGGCGCGTTCTACCCGGTCGAGGAACGGCTGGCGAGCCACCTGAGCGTCTCCCCCACCAAGCTGCCCCGGGCCCTGTTCGAAGACGCCCGCGCCTTCACCGACCACGACAGCCGCCACGACGACTTCGCGGTCCTGACCGTCCGCCGCTCCCCGCACCTCCCCTGAGCCCGCGTGCCGTTCTGGATGACGAGTGAGGCACGGAGCAAGTGCGAGCGTGAGCCGCGTCGCATCGGCATGGTCGAGACTTGCTATGCAACGAGTTGCATAGCACGATCGTCGCCATGGCGCTCGAACACGCGATCCTGGTGTCGCTCCTGGAGAAGCCGGGATCCGGCTATGAGCTGGCCCGGCGTTTCGAACGGTCCATCGGCTACTTCTGGACCGCGACACACCAACAGATCTATCGCGTACTGAAGCGCATGGAGAACGACGGCTGGGTCGAAGTCCGGGACGTCAGGCAGCAAGGACGGCCGGACAAGAAGGAGTACTCCGTCGCCGACCTCGGCCGGGCCGCGCTGTCTTCGTGGTTGCACGACCCGATCGAGCCGGAGAGCGTCCGCCACGACCTGGCGGTGAAGATCCGGGGAGCTGCCTTCGACGACCCGGCTGCGCTGATCCGCGAGGTGGAGAGGCACCGGCATGCGCACCGGGACCGGCTGGCGCGCTATCTGGCAGGCGAGGAGCGGGACTTCACGAAGCCCGAAGCGGGAACGGCCGCTCCGGATGCGCCACTGGACGCGGAGCGGGAGCTCCAGCACGTCGTATTGCGCGGCGGTATCGCGTACGAGCGGATGATGATCGGCTGGCTGGACGACGTGCTCGCCACGCTGGCCCGGTTCGGCCCGGGCCACTGACCGCGCCCACCGCACCGGCAACAACTCTCCTCGTCTCCGGCCGCCCCACCTCACGATTCCCATCCGTCCACAGCCGAAAGGGGCCCTCACCATGGCTGACCAACTGCTCTTCAACCCGCGCACCTACGACCCCGCGCACTTCGACCCTGAGACACGCCGCTTGCTGCGTGCCACCGTCGACTGGTTCGAGGAGCGTGGAAAGCGGCGGTTGATCGAGGACTACCGGACCCGCGCCTGGCTCGGGGACTTCCTCGCCTTCGCCGCGAAGGAGAACCTGTTCGCCACCTTCCTGACGCCGTCGTCCGCCGCCGCCCAGGGGGAGCCGGACAAGCGCTGGGACACCGCCCGTATCGCCGCGCTCAACGAGATCCTCGGCTTCTACGGCCTGGACTACTGGTACGCCTGGCAGGTCACCATTCTCGGCCTCGGCCCGGTCTGGCAGAGCGACAACACCGCCGCACGCGCCCGTGCCGCGGAACTCCTCGCCCAGGGAGAGGTGTTCGCGTTCGGCCTGTCCGAGAGGGCTCACGGCGCGGACATCTACTCCACCGACATGCTCCTCGAACCGGACGGCGACGGCGGCTTCCGCGCCACCGGCTCCAAGTACTACATCGGCAACGGCAACGCCGCCGGACTCGTCTCCGTCTTCGGCCGCCGCACCGACATCGAGGGCCCCGACGGCTACGTGTTCTTCGCCGCCGACAGCCGTCACCCGGACTACCACCTGGTCAAGAACGTCGTCGACTCGTCCAAGTTCGTCAGCGAGTTCCGCCTGGAGGACTATCCCGTAACGCCCGACGACGTACTGCACACCGGCCGCGCAGCCTTCGACGCCGCCCTCAACACGGTCAACGTCGGCAAGTTCAACCTGTGCACCGCCTCGATCGGCATCTGCGAGCACGCCATGTACGAGGCCGTCACCCACGCCGGCAATCGCGTCCTCTACGGCCGCCCCGTCACCGCCTTCCCGCACGTGCGACGCGAGCTGACCGACGCGTACGTCAGGCTCGTCGGCATGAAGCTGTTCAGCGAGCGCGCTGTCGACTACTTCCGCTCCGCCGGCCCGGACGACCGCCGCTACCTGCTCTTCAACCCGATGACGAAGATGAAGGTGACCACTGAGGGCGAGAAGGTCATCGACCTGATGTGGGACGTCATCGCCGCCAAGGGCTTCGAGAAGGACAACTACTTCAGCCAGGCGGCCGTGGAGATTCGGGGCCTGCCGAAGCTGGAGGGCACGGTCCACGTCAACCTGGCGCTGATCCTGAAGTTCATGCGCAACCATCTCCTCGACCCGGCCGAGTACCCGAGTGTGCCGACCCGTCTCGACGCGGCCGACGACGACTTCCTCTTCCGGCAGGGGCCGGCCCGGGGCCTGAGCTCGGTGCGCTTCCACGACTGGCGCCCGGCCTTCGAGGCGTACGCGCATCTGCCCAACGTCGCCCGCTTGCGCGAACAGGCCGACGCGCTCTGCGAGTTCGTCACCAAGGCCGCCCCGGACGCGGAGCAGAGCCGCGACCTCGACCTCGTCCTCTCGATCGGCCAGCTCTTCGCGCTCGTCGTGCACGGGCAGCTCGTCCTGGAGCAGGCCGGCCTGACCGGACTCGACGAGGACGTACTCGACGAACTCTTCGCCGTCCTCGTACGGGACTTCTCCGGGCACGCCATCGAACTGCACGGCAAGGACTCGGCGACCGAGCAGCAGCAGGAGTGGGCGCTGGCCTCGGTCCGGCGGCCGGTCGTCGACGAGGCGCGCACGGAGCGGGTCTGGCAGCGGGTCGAAGCGCTGTCCGGCACGTACGAGATGGCCCAGTAGGCCCGCCGCGTCCATCACCGGTGGGCCGGGCCGCGACCCGGCCCACCGGTCGGCCACCACCCCCGAACCGGTCTGGTGTCCCGACACCGGGATTCAGCCCTCGGCTCCGACAGCTCCCCGGTCCTGCGCGGTGGTGCGCCTCAGCGCGAGGGCCGCGATGTCGTCCCCGAGCCTCCCGCCGCTGTGCCGGAGCAGATCCCCGTGCAACTGGTCGAGCAGCTCGCGGGGGTGCTCCGTGTCCTGCCGCCGCATCCAGTCCGGCAACGGGAAGAACCGGCCGGTGTGGTCCCGGGCCTCGGATACGCCGTCCGTGTAGAGCAGCAAGTGCTCGCCCGGGGCGAAGGCGACGATGTCGACCCAGTAGCGGTCACCGATGAGCGCTGCGAGGTTGAGGGGCGGGGAGGGGACGGTGGGCTCCAGAACCCGGACCTTCCCGCAATGCGCGATCAGCGGCGGGGGATGTCCGCAGTTGAGAAGTCGTAGCCGGTCGCCACCGTGCGGGATCTCGGCGAGGAGGGCAGTGGCGAAGTGCTCGGGCTGGTCCTGGACGGGAAATGCGGCGCTGTGGCGCGTGACGGTGGTCTCCAGACGATGGACGATGCCCCGCAGGTCGGGCTCGTCGTAGGCGGCCTCCCTGAAACAGCTGATCACCGCCGAGGCCGCCCCCACCGCGGACAGGCCCTTGCCTCGTACGTCGCCTATGAGCAGCCGGACCCCGTGCGGGGTACCGATCGCCTCGTAGAAGTCGCCGCCGATCCGGGCCTGTTCCTGGGCTGCGAGATACAGCGATTCGATCTCGACGCCCTCGATACGGCGCGGCAGGGGGCGCAGCAGCACCTTCTGGGCCGCGTCGGCGACGAGGCGGACCTGGAAGAGCATCTCCTCCCGCTGAAGTCGGACATGACTGCCGTATGCGGCCGCCAGGGTGACCGCGATGATCGCGGCCGACGTGTACGGCGTCCCCAGATCGGTATGGAAGAGACTGAGGACGATCATGAGCAGAAGGCAGAACGCCCCCAGCACCATCGTGGGGAGCACGGGCCACATCGCGGCCGCGAGGGCGGGCGCGGCGGGCAGAAGGCGGCTGAAGGCGATCTCCCTGGGTGTGGAGAACGCCAGACCGGCGATGAGAACGGTCAGGACCAGGGGCGACAGCCGGGCAGCTTCCCATCGACCGCTGTAGGCGGGGCGACGGCGCCACAGCCATGCAGACTTGATCACAAAAAGCATCATATCGGTCTAATCGCACACGGGGCGCAGAGGGATCATGCGCCGCACGTGAGACTTTGCGGCGGACGGTCCACCCGGAGAGGTCGAGACCACGCGACGCCCGGCCGGGCATATGTTCGAGATCAGTGAACAAGGATCGGGCGTGCCCTGGCCACTCGGGATCACCGGTGTTAAAAAGGTCGCATGGCGAGTCCTTTCGCCCGTTTTCAACGCCTGTCGGTTAAGCGTCTGATCAGCAAGAGCACGCGGAGCGTGGCCGGGCAGGTGTTGGTGTTCCAGGTGGCTCTGGTGGTGCTGCTCGTAGCCTGCGGTGTCTTCGCGCTCATTCTGCAGTCGGAGCGGGACACCAGCGCCGAGGCGAGGCGCCGCTCCACGGCCGTGGCACAGACCTTCGCGCACTCGCCGGGTGTCCTGGCCGCATTGCGGACCCCGGACCCGAGCAAAATCCTCCAGCCGCTCACCGAAGCGGCACGCCGCGCCGCCGACGTCGACTTCATCGTGGTCATGGACACCGAGGGCATCCGGTACACGCACCCCTTGCCCGACCGCATCGGAAAGCGGTTCGTGGGCGAGATCGGACCGTCGCTGGCGGGGAGGCTCTATGTGGAGAGCGTCGACGGCCCGCTCGGTCGCGAGGTGCAGGCCACGGTGCCGATCAAGAACGCCGACCGCGAGGTCGTGGGAATCGTCTCGGCCGGGATGAAGGTCGAGAACGTCCAAAGTCAGTTGACCCGGCAACTACCGATCATCCTGGGCGCGGGGGCCGGAGCGCTCTTGTTGTCCATCGGCGCGACGGCACTGCTGGGCAGGCGGCTGCGACGGCAGACACACAGCCTGGCCCCGGACGAGATGACCCTGATGTACGAGCACCACGACACGGTGCTCCACTCGGTTCGGGAAGGGGTGCTGATCGTTTCCGCCGACGGGCGGCTGATGCTGGCGAACGACGAGGCCAAACGACTGCTGGAGCTCCCTTCGGACGTCGAGGGGCGGCTCGTCCCGGAACTGCCGGGACTCGATCCTGAGATGAAGGCGCTGCTCGCCTCCGGACGCGAGGCCACCGACGAGGTGCACCTCGCGGGAGAGCGGCTGATCGCGGTCAACCAGCGGCCGACGGGTCGCGAGGGCGGTCCCAGGGAAACGGTGGTGACACTGCGCGACTCCACCGAGCTGCAGGCGGTGACGGGCAGGGCGGAGGTGGCACGTGAGCGGCTCAGGCTGCTGTACGACGCCGGACTCCACATCGGTACCACCCTGGACGTGCTGCGCACCGCCGACGAGCTGGCGCGGGTCCCCATTCCCCGGTTCGCGGACTTCGTCACCGTGGACCTGGCCGACGCGGTCCTGCACGGCGAGGAGCCTGCCCCCACGGGAACGGACATGCGACGCGCGGCCGTGTCCGGCATCGTGGACGACCATCCGCTCACCGAGCAGGGCCGGCTTTTCGACTATCTTCCCTCCACACCCCAGGCACGCGGCTACGGCAGCGGCCGCTCCCAGCTGGTGAGCGATCTGCCGACCGCCACGGGCTGGCGCGTGCAGGACCCGGAGCGAGCCCAGGCGATCATCGACTACGGCATCCACTCCCTCATCACCGCCCCCATCCAGGCCCGTGGCGTCGTGCTGGGCATGGCCACCTTCTGGCGCACGCGACAGCACGAGCGCTTCAACGAAGAGGACGTGTCGCTGGCGGAGGAGCTGGTGGCCCGTGCCGCGATAAGCATCGACAATGCCCGCCGCTACACCCGCGAGCACGCCCTGGCGGTAACCCTCCAGCGCAGTCTGCTGCCGCAGGCCATGCCCGAGCAGAACGCCCTCGACATCGCCTACCGCTACCTCCCCGCCCAGTCGGGCGTGGGCGGAGACTGGTTCGACGTGATTCCCATGCCGGGCAGCCGGGTGGCACTGGCCGTCGGTGATGTGGTCGGCCACGGCCTCCACGCCGCCGCCACGATGGGACGGCTGCGTACCGCGGTGCACAACTTCTCCGCCCTCGATCTGCCACCCGACGAGCTGCTGAGCCATCTGGACGACCTGGTCGGCAGCATCGACCAGAACGAGGCGGCGCAGAGCGCGGCGGGCGTCGTGGGCGCCACCTGCCTGTACGGGATCTACGACCCCGTGACGCGCCGCTACGTCATGGCGCGGGCGGGGCATCTGGCGCCCGCGCTGGTCCGGCCCGACGGCACGGTCACTTTCCCGGACGTGCCCGCAGGTCCCCCCCTGGGCCTCGGTGGCATGCCGTTCCAGACCGCGGAGCTGTGCCTCGTCGAGGGGACCCAGCTCGTCCTGTACACCGACGGCCTGATCGAGGACCGCGGGCGGGACCTGGACGTGGGACTGGGGCTGCTGCGCGATGCCCTCACCGGCCACCCCGGCCGGCCGCCCGAGGAGACCTGCCAGGACGTGCTGGACAGGGTGCTCCCCGAGCGTCCCAAGGACGACGTCGCCCTGCTGGTCGCCCGCACGCGGCAACTGCCGCCCGACCGGATCGCCGACTGGGACGTACCACAGGATCCCGCCGCCGTCGCCGGTATGCGCGACGCCGTGTCCCAAAGGCTCGAAGCATGGGGCCTCGCAGAGTTCGGCTTCACCATGGAGCTCATCCTGAGCGAGCTCATCACCAATGCCATCCGCTACGGCTCCGGGCCGATCCACGTGCGGCTGATCCGCGACCGTTCGCTGATCTGCGAAGTGGCCGATGGCAGCAGCACCTCACCGCATCTGCGGTACGCCGCGTCGACGGACGAGGGTGGCCGGGGCCTGTTCCTGGTGTCGCAGATGGCCGAGCGCTGGGGCACCCGGTACACCCCGCAGGGCAAGGTGATCTGGGCCGAACTGTCCCTGCCCGAGGTCATACAGCGGTAGGAGTAGCCGCCGCGGGTGCGGGCGGTCTCGACGGGCGTCCGCTCTCCGCGCGAGCGGAGGTGACCCGGTGCGCGGCGGTCCGAGACCCCTGGACCGTCACCGGTCCGGCACGCCCGAGGCGTTTCAGCGCCATGCTCCCGACAGGCGCCGGGTGATCACGGCACTGAAGGTGCGCACGCCTCGTGTCGATCCGGGGTCGATCCCCGTGAGCTCTCGGACCCGGCGCAGGCGGTAGTCCAAGGTGCGGGTGTGGACGTTGAGCGAGGTCGCCGTGGCACCGCGGTGCATGTCGTGGCGGTAGTACGCGTCGAGGGTGGTGAGGAGGTCGGGGCCGGTCTCCAGGCGGCGGGCCAGGGTGCGGAGCCAGGCGTCGACGAGTGGCACGTCCGCGACGGCGAGTTCGACGAAGACATCGGCCAGGGTGTGCGGCCGCAGCCCTACGGATGCCCGGCGCAGCGGGGCTGCCCGGCTGATCCGGCGGGCGCGGTCCAGAGCGTCGGCCAGCTCCGGCAGCGGTGCGACGGACGTGCCGACGGCGCAGGGGCGGCCGAGGGCCTGGGCGAAGTCCTGTACGAGGTCCGTCAGGTGGCCGGGGATGAGGTCGGGCGAGAGGTCGGGAACAGCGTGCGACAGTGCGCTTTCCGCTGCCTCGGGGCCGGAGAACAGCGGAAGCAGGGTGATCAGCTCACCGCTCCCGTCACCGCCCTCCGGTCCCCACATGATCGGCGCACGGTGGTTCTTCACGAACGCCCCGATCTCGCTTTCCAGGAAACGATCGATGGCGGGCAGGTCCGGAATACGAAAAACCGTCACCGCGTAGCGGTCCGGGAGTTCCATGTCGACGGCCGTGGCGAGTTCCGCCGAAATCGGATCTCCGTTCAGCAATGACCGGGTCAGCAGGGCGACCTGCTCGTTGTATGGCATTCGGCGGCGCAGTACGCGCACGAATCCCTGGCGGTAGGAAGCGATGCCTCGTTCGCCCTGGGGGGCGAACCAGGTCATCATGCGCATGAGCTCGTCGACACCGCCGCCGTGCTGGGCATCGGTCGCCTCGTTGATCTCACGCAGCATGAGGGCGGTGTGCACGCGCAGCACCCGCTGCCGCGCGTCGAGCGACATCCCGGCACCTGCCCGCAGCTCCCCCATCGTCGCGATATAGCCGAGATCGTCTTCGCTCAACTCATCGCCTCCCGGCGCGAGTTCGACGGTACGGCGCCGGAGCCACATCGCGTGTTCCAGCGTCTCGGCCCGTGCCCGGGAGTCCTTGTCCAGGAACCCGAACTCCGGGATCTCACGTGTGTATGTCTCGACCTCACGACGGGCGTTGGTCGACGCCTGCCGGGCCAGCTCGGCGAAGAGGCTCCCCATGAACGCGAGCATGCCATTCAGGACAAGCGGGCCGACAGGGGAGATCCGGACGGCGTTCATCACTCCGCACAAAACGGTGGCAGATGTATCGACAGGGCTTTTATCACAGTGCGCAAAATTCCCGGATCGGGGTGTTTCCGTCACCGCTTCTGCTTGTGGAGGAACTGTGAAGCGGCCTTAATGAGAACCGCCTTGGGCATGACCGCGGTGATCAATACGGGCAGTAACAGGGGAATTCACAGCCGGGCGCCTCGAATGGCGCCCATCCAAACGGGAGGGAAACTCCGATGACAGCAGGCACGAGAAAGAGAATCATGGCGGCGGTCGCGGTCATGATGACATCGACGGCGCTCATGCTCGGCGCACCCGGCACCGGCTCGGCCGCCCCCGCCGCCACGCCCAGCCTGCGCGCCTTCGGGATCAGCGGCGATGGCACCCTGATGGCCACCTTCACGACCGACCGGCCGCAGGTCCTCGACTGGGTCAGGGCCGTCACCGGCCTCAGCGGCGACACGGGCCTGATCGGGATCGACTTCCGGATCCAGGACGGCCTCATGTACGGCGTCGGCAACAAGGGCGGCATCTACACGATCAAGACCCCGCCGGCCACCACGGACGTGGTGGTCACCAAGGTGTCCCAACTCCAGTACGCGCTGCACGGCACGAACTTCGGCGTCGACTTCAACCCCGCGGCCGACCGCCTGCGCGTGATCAGTGACAACGGCCAGAACCTGCGGCACAACCTCAACGACCACAGCACCATCCAGGATCTGAACCTCACCACCCCGCCGATCGAGGGCACGACCAAGGGTGTCTCGGCCGCCGCCTATACGAACAACGACCTCAACGCGGCCACCGCGACCACGCTCGTCGACATCAACACGACCACGGACCAGGTCGTGCTCCAGTCCCCGGCGAACAACGGCACGCTCGCCCCCACCGGCAGCCTCGGCATCGACGCCGGAATCAACGCCGGCATGGACATCTACAGCACCCTGTCCGGCGGGAAGACCGTCGACAACGCCGCGTTCGCCTCCCTCACCCCGTACGGCGCCAACACCCCCTCGCTGTACGCCATCAACGTCTTCACCGGCCAGGCCACCTCCATCGGCCAGTTCCCGCTGAACATCACGGACCTGGCCATCTCTCTCACCGGCTCCTGACCCCGGCCCTCGCCGCGGCCCGGCCACCGCCGGCCCGCGGCGAACCGGCGCCACCGCCGACGGCTCGGGCGGCACGTCGGCTGAACCAGAGAAGCGTGGGCGGGGCCAGTCTCTGGGGCAGCGCTGCTGAACCAGGCCTGGCTGCCAAGTCCTCTGCTCGTCAAAGGGCAGTACGACGATGATCGACTACGCGGCGTCCAAGGCCGCGCTGATCACCCTGACCAAGTCCGTCGCCGTACACCTGGCCAAGCGAGGCGTCCGCGCCAACGTGGTCGCGCCGGGTCCGACCTGGACGCCGCTCAACGAGGCGGACCCGCACATGCCGCCGGACG